>CAIJYR010000208.1 GCA_903824965.1 uncultured Thiotrichales bacterium | reverse complement strand
CAAATGGCTTTACGCCGTGCTCGGTTGCCTTACGTTTTGTCTCAGCCCGCGATACGGCTGCGGACATCGACAAAACGTACGGCCCTCACGGCTACGCGGGGCTCGTCGCACTACGCTTCGCTCCATGTGCTCCTCGTTAGATCCTCTGCAACCTGTCGAGCATACACCAGAAAGTGGTGTGCCGATAACAACAGAACAAACCCCAGTGAGATTTTCAATGGGTTCTTCCAATAACGAAGGACGAATACCCACAGAAAACGCCAGTACGCACTTCGGTAGTCAGATCGGATACCCTGTGTCCAAACAGAGGCGGCCATTTTCCGAAGATTGGAAGACAGGGTTGTATCATCTGGTTTCTGGTGTTCGGTGGTCTGCCATACCTCCAGGGAACGCAAAGCACGTTGGAAAAAGACCTCTGGTTTATACAGATCAGCCAGCAGCCCACTCAGCCCCTCCAACAAGATGGGCAGTGGCATGTTCGTGCGGAAATTGGGCGCACTGAAATTAGAAGTGGCCTGACTGTCCTCGATGATCCTTCCTTCGGCTGTCATGCGATCAAACAGGGGAGTCGTTGGTGGTGCCTGTAACATGCCTACCATGGCCCAGGGGATCGCAGCCTGTTCAATGAATGTTCGCTGTCTTGCGAAAATCGTCTGATCATCGGAATCAAATCCAACAATGAATCCGGCTTGCACCCAGAAACCATTTTGTTGAATGATTCGTACCTGTTCAAGCGTGTTTTTACGAAGATTGTTTAGTTTTTTTGATTCCCTAAGTGCTTCGGCAGAGGGCGATTCTATGCCAAGAAAGACGTACAAGAAGTTGGCTTCTGCCATTGCCTGCATGAGTTCTTTGTGGTTTGCGAGATCAACCGATGCCTGGATTTGAAAGGGAAAGGGACGATCATGCTTCTCGCCCAAGAGTGCGATTTCTTTCGCAAGTCGCAAAGCGACTTTCTGATTCCCAACAAAATTATCATCTACAATAAATACATCACTCCGCCAGCCAAATGCGTACAGGCTGTCCAATTCTGCAATCAGTTGTGCAGGAGACTTTGTGCGCGGCTTACGGCCATAGATCGTAATAATGTCGCAGAAATCACATTGGTAGGGACAGCCGCGCGAAAACTGCACCGACATAGAGATATACTTGTCACGACGGAGTAGATCGAAGCGTGGCAGGGGACTTCTGGACAGATCTGGTTTGTCCGTGATCCGGTAGAGGCGTTCTACGGTACCGTTCTGTAGGGCGATGGCAATGTCCGCAAAGACATCTTCCGCCTCGCCCACCATGACGTGATCGGCTTCCTGCTGCAAGCGTTCTGGTTCGCTGGAGGCCCACGGCCCACCGATGAACGTCCGAGTACCAAGTGCCCGCGCACGGCGCAAGATGGCAAGCGTGTCTGTCCTCTGTGCATGCATCGCACTGACCATCACGAGGTCGGCGTTTTGGTAATCAGCATCTGTGATGCGCTCGAACGTATGATCGAGTAGGCGTAGCGTCCAGGTCGGCGGACACAGGGCTGCAACGGTCAGCAGACCGAGCGGCGGAACGCTGGCTTCTTCCGGTACCATGGCCAATACGCCTTCGAATCCCCAGAAAGAAGGCGGAAACTTTGGCCAGATCAGGAGAACATTCAAATGCTCACCCAGAGGGGGGAACGAAACCGCGTTTGACACCGATGGATTCTGCCTTTCTTGACGGGCACAGGACTGGATCTTGGCAGGATAGCGCAGATGGTGCCCGTGCGCTAGAATGCACGCGCACGTGCAAGGGAAGCCTTGGCGTGTGCGTCACTTGCTATTGATGGGTACAAAGAGACGAAAACCGTCTCCTTTCATCCCCGCGCCTCAGGGCGGGGTTTCTCGGAGACACTGATGAACTATCGGCACGCTTTTCACGCCGGAAATTTTGCCGATGTCCACAAACACACCACCCTCACCCTGTTGTTACGGGCCATGGGACGTAAGGACAAGCCTTTCCTCTATCTAGAAACCCACGCTGGTGCGGGTCGCTATGACCTTTACGGCAACGATGCAAACAGCAGCCATGCCTCGGAAACAGGCATCGGTCGTCTCTGGACACAAGACCGACGCCCCCTCCCCCCCTCGCTTGCGCCCTACCTCGGTGTGGTGGATGCCCTGAATCCCAACGGGCAGTTACGCCATTGCCCAGGCTCTCCCTTGGTAGCCCGTGCCTGCCTACGACCCATGGATCGGATGGTGCTGTTGGAGGCTCGTTTTTCGGAGGCGGAACGCTTAGAAGCAACCCTTCAGGCATTTCAGCAAAACAGCCAGCATATGCCGCAAGTGCGCGTCGGCGATGGCTATGCAGCACTTTCCCCCTGGTTGCCCCCCCCAGAAAAGCGAGGGATCGTGTTCATCGACCCACCGTTTGAACGCAACGACGAATGGAAACAACTGCTGGCCGGATTGACCACCGCCCATCGATGCTTTGCGACTGGAACAGTGATGGTATGGTATCCGCTCAAAGATCATGCGGCGGTAACGCGGTTTCACCGTTCCTTGCGCGAGAGTGGTTTGCGCCGTTTGTTGTTGAGTGAGCTGCGCGTATTGCCCGAAGATGTAGGGGGGCGCTTTCACGGCAGTGGCTTGTTGCTGCATAATCCGCCCTGGCAGTTGGATCAGGAGATGCGTACCCTGAACCAGGTGCTGGTTTCCCTGCTTGCCTCAGAATCCGGTGGTCGTTCCGAAGTACGCTGGCTGGTCGGAGAGTAGGCCGTACCAGAGAACACAGAGCACGATTTTCAACACCCTCCAGGAGACACTGATGAGAAATATCGAAATGACCGTTGACGATCAAAACATCCTGACCATCAAGATCGATCTTTCCAAAGAGTTTGGGTTGTCTTCTTCCGAGGAGCACATGGAGCGAAGCGTAGTGCGACGAGCCCCGCGTAGCCGTGAGGGCCGTACGTTTTGTCGATGTCCGCAGCCGTATCGCGGGCTGAGACAAAACGTAAGGCAACCGAGCACGGCGTAAAGCCATTTGT
>CAIJYR010000207.1 GCA_903824965.1 uncultured Thiotrichales bacterium | reverse complement strand
CAAATGGCTTTACGCCGTGCTCGGTTGCCTTACGTTTTGTCTCAGCCCGCGATACGGCTGCGGACATCGACAAAACGTACGGCCCTCACGGCTACGCGGGGCTCGTCGCACTACGCTTCGCTCCATGTGCTCCTCGTTCGAGCGGCTGGCGCAGCACTTCTAGGACGCGACGATCAAACTCTGGCAATTCATCTAAAAACAGAACCCCATGGTGGGAGAGCGAAATTTCCCCCGGACGCGGATTGCTACCTCCCCCCACCAAAGCTACGGCAGAGGCGGTGTGGTGGGGGGAGCGAAAGGGACGATGCCCCCACCGCTCCAGTTGAAACCCTGCGTCACTGATCGAGGCGACCACAGCCACAGCCAAGGTTTCTTCTTCCGTCAGAGCAGGCAAAATACCAGGCAGACGACTTGCCAGCATGGTTTTGCCGGTACCGGGTGGCCCGATGAACAACGCCGAATGTCCCCCTGCAGCAGCCACCTCGAGGGCGCGGCGGGCGTGGTGTTGGCCACGCACCTCAGCGAGATCCTCCAACAGGGGAGACGGTTGGCTGGGTGGGCCACCCTGGTACGGCAACAACGTGCCACTGCCTTCTAGATGTTGACACAGTTCCGACAAGTGTCGCACGGGCAACACGGTCAATCCGCGCACGAGGGCTGCTTCTGCGGCATTGTGCACGGGTACGACCAAGGCGCGTCCTGCGGCGCGTGCGGCCAATGCAGCGGGAAGTACCCCACGAACGGGTCGGACTGCTCCGCCGAGCGCCAATTCCCCCAACAATTCGAGATTCGGCAAGGCAGCGGCGGGCACTTGGCCCGAGGCAACCAACATCCCCACCGCCATGGACAGATCAAAACGCCCTCCTTCTTTGGGCAAGTCAGCCGGTGCTAGGTTGAAGGTAATCCGTGCTTGGGGAAAGGTGTAGTGTGCGTTCAGCAGTGCACTGCGTACGCGGTCTTTGGCTTCTTTGACAGCCGCTTCCGGCAAGCCCACGATGGAGAGACCCGGCAATCCACCGGACAGGTGAACCTCGACTGTGACGAGTGGGGCTTCAACCCCCACGCGAGCGCGGCTGTACACCACCGCGAGCTGCGGTTCTGCAGGCATCGAAGACGCCTCATGGGACATGTATGTGCTACCTATCGTTGATTCGCTAGGCGTTTATTCGCTAGACGTTGTGCCTGCTCTCCTGAGTTGGCGTTCCAAGGTGGCTACGCGGTCTTGGAGGCGATCCAACAGTTCCTTTTGTACCTCGAATTCTTCGCGTGGCACCAAATCCAATTTTGCGAAGGCAGCAGTCAGCATGGCGCGTAGATTCTTTTCGACATCGCGTTGCCATTCCACGGCACCGGTGGGCAGCATACTGGTGATGTGTGTCGTGATGTCCTCTAGGGTCTTGTTGTCGAACATGGTCGCTCTCTCCAGGAAGGTGTGCTCAGTCGCTTAGTGTAACGCCAATCGTACCCGTTGCGTCGATTCGGTGTGTATGCAACGGAATGCACCAAAAAGGTGCATTTGTGGCCCGCAGTGAACCACTTTAGCAAAAGTTCGCCCTTCCAGGGTACCGCGTATCCAGCAATCACGAAGCAACCACAGCCTCGGAACCATTGGCAAGGTTTATGCTAAATCAAGTATGCAAGGGATTTGAGCACTTGCATGCTGCTCCCCCTAACCCAGTCATATGCCATTGTGCAGGAGCCTCTCCATGCGATTCGTGGGCAATTCATTTTGGACCGGCGGTCTTCTTAGCATTTTTGCTGCGTATGCCGTTGCAGAGGACGCTGCGACCCCATCGCCCGTTACCGGCAGTCTCGGAGTGACGAGCAATTATACCTTTCGTGGCATCTCGCAGACGCAGAACAAACCTGCCGTACAGGGTGGTCTCACCTACACCCACAGCAGTGGGTTCCATGGGGGTTTCTGGGGATCCAACGTCAATTTCAAACCGAAAGACAGCGTTGTTGTTGTGAATGACAACGCAAGCCTAGAGTTTGATATCACCGCAGGGTATGGCGGAAAAATCAGCGACGCACTGACCTGGGACGTCAGCGTCACCCACTACGGCTACCCGGGATCCAACCCAAGTGGCGCCTTCCAGTACGATTTTTGGGAGGTATCACCGAGCCTGGTGTACGACTTCGGTTCGGCCAAAGTGACCGCTCAGTTGGCCTACAGCCCTGATTTCTTTGGCCCTGCCAAACACGGCACCTACCTTATGGCCCAGTTGGATGTACCCCTGCCCTCCGATTTTGCCATCAATGCCCATCTTGGTGAGCAGTGGTTGCAAGCCGACAATGCAAGCGGTCTATCCCAAACCTTTGTCAACGCTGTGACCTCGTATGTTCCGAAAAATTATACCGAATGGAAACTCGGCATCTCCAAACAGGTCGCTGGCGTTGGTCTGGAACTGGCTTACTTTGGCACCGATATCAGCCAGAACAAGTGTCAAGCGTTCCAGGGGCAGCATGACTTGTGCAAGTCGACGGTCGTGCTCACGGTCTCTAAATCTTTCTAAACGGGGTGAGGCCAGCGAAGTATACTGCACAGGATACTTACACCAACCGAGGAGTTAAACCATGAAAATGGTCGTAGCAATCATCAAGCCATTCAAGTTAGACGATGTTCGTGAAGCCCTTTCCGAAGTGGGCGTGCAGGGGATTACCGTAACCGAAGTCAGGGGTTTTGGTCGACAGAAGGGGCACACCGAACTGTACCGTGGTGCGGAATATGTAGTTGATTTTCTTCCCAAGGTCAAAGTAGAGCTCGCGGTGCCTGCGGAAATGTTAGACAAGGTTATTGATGCTATTCTGAAATCTGCCTCAACCCGCAAGATTGGGGACGGAAAGATCTTTGTCTATGACCTAGAACAAGCTGTGCGCATCCGTACCGGTGAAACCGGCCCGGATGCCCTATGAACCCATCCAGTAAGGAATGACCATGACACAACGTCACCACGAGATTGGCCTGCGGGCGCTCAATGTTTTTTTGCTCTCCGCCGTGCCATTGCTTTCCATTGCAGCAGATACACCACCCACACCCGCGCCAGTGCTCAACACGGGCGATACTGCGTGGATGCTGACTTCCTCGGGTTTGGTTTTGTTGATGACTGTGCCTGGACTTGCTTTGTACTACGCAGGCATGGTGCGTGCCAAAAACGTTCTCTCGGTGTTGATGCAATGTTTTGCAGTCACTTGTTTGGTGACGGTGTTGTGGGTTCTCTACGGGTACACTGTGGCTTTTGATACCACGGGCATGGTGAAGGGCGCTATCAACCTCAATACGTTTGTCGGCAGCTTGGCCAAAGCTTTTCTGCGTGGTGTTGGGGTGGATACGTTGTGGCAACCCGATACCACGGTGGCCAATGCCATCCCTGAAAGCGTCTTTATGATGTTTCAGATGACCTTTGCCATCATCACCCCTGCATTGATCGTGGGTGCATTTGCAGAGCGTATGAAATTCTCGGCCTTGTTGTGGTTCATGGGCATTTGGTCGAGCCTGGTGTATCTCCCCATTGCACATATGGTGTGGGGCGGAACGGGTAGCCTCTTGGGTGATCTAGGGGTACTCGATTTCGCGGGGGGTACGGTTGTGCATATCAACGCTGGTGTTGCTGGTCTTGTTGCCGCCCTGATGATCGGTCGGCGCAAGGGATTTCCGACGACGGCAATGCCACCGCACAACCTTGGCCTTACCGTGATTGGTGCCTCTTTGCTGTGGGTCGGCTGGTTTGGTTTCAATGCAGGGAGTGCGGTTGCGGCCAACGGTGCCGCAGGGATGGCGATGGCCGTCACCCAGATTGCTACCGCAAGTGCTGCTTTGGCGTGGATGTTCGCAGAGTGGATCTCGCACGGCAAGCCCAGTGTCTTAGGCATTGTCAGCGGCGCGGTTGCGGGTCTTGTCGCCATCACCCCGGCTTCTGGTTTTGTTGGCCCGATGGGTGCTCTTGCAATCGGTGCTATTGGGGCGATCTTTGCCTTCTTCGCTTCCACCAAGCTCAAACGTGCCATGGGATATGATGACTCGCTGGATGTGTTTGGTGTTCACGCCGTCGCGGGCATTGTCGGTGCCTTGTTGACAGGTGTTTTTGCCGCCGCGAGCCTCGGTGGATCCAAGACAGACTTCAATATTGTCAGTCAGTTGGGGATCCAAGGCATCGGGGTGTGTACGACCATCACCTACGATATAGTAATGACCTTTATCATTCTGAAGCTCATCGACCTCAGCATTGGATTGCGAGTGACGGAAGAAGCAGAAATGCAGGGTCTTGACCTCTCTCAACACGACGAACGTGGGTATAACCTGTAATCAGTCAAGAGCCCCACGCCTAAAGGCGGGGGCTTGTGATGTTGGAAACAAAGGAAACCAACGCTGAGATTATTGCCAGTGCGCCACTTCCATAGCGGCCTCTTCCAGGCTCATTGCTGCACTGCGCTGTAGCGTGTGGAGTCCATAACGCTCCACGGGCAGGGTGCGACCAAAAAGATGAGCCGTTGCGGAATTCAGGTACACATGTCCCATGGGAGGATCCGCACGTTGTAACAATACCATTCCTGAGCGATGCAAACCAACTCGGATCACCAGTTCCGACAAGCCAGTATAGGCAAACGGATCAAACCCGAATACGGCCCCTAAGAATAGCTGTTCTGCTGGAATTTCCTGGATGGAAAAAATCTCTGGCCCATGGTCAGCATGGGTGCCATTGGCCACATCCTCTCGCTGTATTTGTCGTAGCAGGGGTGGCAATAAGCGCGGTTGGTCAGTGACCAGCAAAGAGGCACGATAGGGCATGGCTGCCAAGTGGGTGCGGTAATCTCGTTTAGGCAACGCAACCCGATTGGCCATCATGCCCAACGTCGCAGCCAACCCAAAGGCCAGGGCAGTGTCGCTAATACATTCTGGTATCGTGGCAGTACCCTTTTGTACCGTAAAGCTATGGTAGGCAAAAGGCGTCAGGGTCATGGCACGCAGGGGAACCACGTGAGTTTGAGGGGGACTCATCCAACGTCCTCCTCCAGCGTTTTGCGTCCCCGTTCAATGGGTGTGCCACTGCCAAACCATTGATTAAATAAAAAGGCCACCTTGGAGGCTGTGTATTGGTATTGGGCTTTTAGATGTTTATCGTCGGCCTCGAAACGATCCAACAACGTATTGAGGTAGGCTTGGGCTGTCGTCCCCTCCATCACGGTTTCGTGTTCCGGTGCCACCAGGGTGTGGAGAGCGTGGCTGACCATGGTTGGATTATCCAGCGCCAGTCCGTCGATTTTGCCAATGGCTTTGACCAACTCGTAGGGAGAAGTGATGAAATGCTCGAACCGGCTGGCATAGATCCCTACCAAATGGGTACGTACATTCACGCCTGTGAGGGAGGTCTGACCACCATACGTGCCGCCCTGTCCCAAACAGAGCAACAAATGATCAACTCCTTCGGCAGGCAGCAAACGACCTCGTGTAGAAAGGATTTGCACCAGCAACGTGCCTGGTTTAATAAAATGACGTGTGAACAGAGGGTCTGAATTCTTTCTGTCGAGGACATCCGAGCGTGTGTTTTCTTCCATGATACGATTGTGGAAAGAACTGTCTACGCAGAGATACCTCGGCTGAAGACTCAATCCATCGGAATAACTGACCGCTGCCTTGACTGACAGTACCCGATTACTCTGTACTGCAGAATCACCAAAGACCAGCGTGTTGAGGTCAAACGCATCAGAAACGGGCCTTCCTTTTACAATCGCTGTTTTGTTTTGCGGCATACGTCCACCCACCTGGTAAGCGCGTAGTAGTTGTAGGCCACGTCCTCTTTCTGGGTATTTGAATTTGTTCGGTGTTGCTCGCACATACGCCTCACCATGAATATCGATGTCGGTAATCTCCTGCTCCAGATTGCGGAATACAACCGGAGCAATGGCTTCACGCAGGAGAACGAGAGTAACAACCCCCAGGTTTTTTAATGCAGGGTGGATATAGTTTCTTGTGCCGTCTGTGCTTTCTTTGGTCATGCGTTCGATATCACCAAGATATTTCGCAAATCGGTTCATGGAAGTTTTTCCTTTTATTCTCTTTCTTGATAAACGAATGTGCGTTGCTCTTGGAGAAAAGCCATTCGGTAGATATTGCCCAGGGTGCGTCGAACACTGGCACAGGGGGAGCGACCTTTCAGAACACCGATCCAGAGGTCGTTGACCAGCAGTTGGGCCACGTCTAAACACGCCTCTGCCAAGGATTTGCCAGCGCGTTGTTCTCGTTGTGTGGCCTCTTGGCGTTTGGAAAGCTGTTCTTCTAATTCTCCTGCGACGGCGGCGATCAAAGAATCACGATCGATTTGTTGTGCTTGCCTGGCCGCGTCTAATGCAGACAATCCAATCGTGAAAATCATCAATTGGCGCTGGATCGAATCCTCCATGCCAACGGGACGTTGTAGGGTGGCTGCTGTCCTTCCAAGACGAAGTGCAGCACCTATGTCAGTATTTTGTAGGTTCTTTTGTTGCATCTGTGAAGGCAATCCTTGTTCCAAGAGAGTAAGGGTGTGAATATCACTGCTGTTGCGGTGCTTGAGTTCGCACCATGCCATGGCGATACCCGCCAATCGTGTTGTGGGACTGGCGTACAGTCGTAGGGCATGTTCGCCCAGACCAGGCGTCTCCAAGAGCGTTTTTGCCAGTTGTAAGGCTTGTAGGGCGGGAGCGATTTGCTCCAAACGCAGTGTGTTCGTGCCAAGCAGATCGTGCAACAACGCTGGCATGGCATCAAAATAGAAAAATGCATTTTGCGCAGTCGGGAGTCCTCGGAAAAGATGAAAGGGACGTCCGAGGCGTAAGGCAGATTCTAAGATCATCCGTAGTTGATCCACTTGACCCGCGATCGTGTCCGCACACTGCTCTCCTCGTGCCAACCGATAGTGTCTTCGGAAGAGTTCGGGGGTATGTACCCCTTTGCCCTTTTCTGCTGCATAATGAACCAAATCCTGAAGGGCAAGCGAGGGTAAACGGTCTTCGGGGAACGGTAACAACCCCCCAAAAAGACCACGGGTCGTGGGAGACGAAATCACCATAGGCATCTCACCCTGCTGCACAGAGGGCACCTCTTGTGCTGCACTACGGAGTTTGTGTTCCGCACAGGAGACGCAGCCACTGCACTCCTGAGAGTCTATAGAGTCTATTCGCTCACCGTGTAGCAATTGACGGCAATGCCGTTCTACGGCAGCCCGTAGGATCTTGACTTGCGAGGTGATCTGCGAAGACATCCCACTCTGTTCACCCTCTCCTTCTATCCAACGTTGCAAGAGACCACCCTGACCAAAAAGAGCTGTATATCGATCCGAGTTGACCGAACATAAGGCTGCCACCCATAAAGCAGTCAAACTGTAACGGGAAAGTGGATCGATTATATTCGATATCCATGGGGGCCTTGGTTGCATGACCACGTTTAGCAATTCGCGCTCGCGGGCCTGGTTCTCCGAAACAAGGCCACCCCCCTCTGTCCATGTCAGTTTGAGCAACAAAGCGATCAGTGCTGCACCATGCAGAATACGGCGCGGTTCGCCCTCTAGGAGTGCCATGGAAGAGCATGGCGACAGGAAGGCCCTCTCTCTTTTGGTCGTCCACTGTATGGCTAAACCCAAGGGTCGTAGCAGAGCCTCCAAGGGGGCTGTGATGGACGCTTTTAGGCTGGTCTTAAGGTAGAATAATTTCACTGTCTCCGAAGGATCGGCATTCTCCAAAAGAGCCTGAATGTCTGAATATTGCGCAGTATTTCCCTGAAGGTAGGGAACGCCCGTGTGAGACAAATGCATTGCGAGCGCAAAGGGTGGCCTGTCCAGCAGCGTCGCAAGGGAAGAATCCACAATATCTTGGTACGCATGCTTGGGAAGCAGGATAAACAACCGTCCATCGTGATGTGTTTCGATGAGTGGTGGGATCCCTGCAATACGCCTACTGTGGATCGAGATCCAGCGTTGCCATTCGTCCAGTAAAAAAGGATGATGTGGATCGAAAATATCAACAGGATGCCATGCTAACCGTTGTGAACGGATACCCCATTCCGCCGCTGCTAAGCAGCGCAATACACCAAGACTGCCTTCTGAAGAAAGCCACGCACCCTCCAATTGCTCTGCCAGTCGAACAAAGGGTGCCAGTGATTTCCAAGCCACTGGTAAGGGTTTTTGGGGATCATAACGAGAGGCGTGGATTGGATCGGTCTCGGCGATCAGCGCCAATGCCTGTCCTGGCAGAAGGCGGATACCGTACTTTTCCAAAAAAGGGGCAATGCCATAGCATTCTAAGCGATGTGCAACCAACGGCTCTGTGATGGGTGCCTCTGGCGGCAAATGGGCGTCTTGGTCAATCTCATGCAACAGGGCGATGACTGCGATCAAAGCCAATTGTTGACACACGAAATGCCTGTCCATGGCAGGATTTTCTACAATCCAGCTCTGTGCTGCCAAGACGATGGCACCACGCGTCACAGAAAGCAAATGATCCAACAAAGTCACATGGGTGAAAAACGCCTTGTTTGTCGCGTCTTTGGCACTGACGGACATTAGTTGAACCGTTCGAGCATCTACATACTGGCCTTTCGCGATCAGGATACGCCGTTTTTCGGGGATGGCCCCGATACGTCTCGTTAAGACATGGGTTTCTATCACACGCCCCAAGAAATCCTCATAGACCAACGTGGCCAAATCGGTAGCCCGTTCCAGGTGTCCCGTGTTTCTTTTTCGATGTCTCATCCAACGCCCTCCTCCGATAAGCCAATGCACCCAAAACCGCTTCGATTTTTTTCACCAAGCCCTGCATACCACGCAAGACGCAAATCAGCCTCCGTGTCCCGTAGCACCAAAGGCGCAGAAAGACCAAGCACAAATCCAACCTAGTGATTGGGGTATCCTTTGAGAGGCACCAAAACAGAATGCTTCGGATTGGCCCACACCATAGAGCGGCTCAGGATGGATGAAGAGCGAAGTGCTGCGCCCTGCTAGGCGGGAAAGACGCGCATTGATGGCGCTGCTTAACCACTCTTGTGGTAGCGAATCCCACCAGCGACGGGTAGATGAATCACGAATCGCTAAGGGGGACAGCAACAGCACTCCGAGTTCTTGCTGAAAAGGGACAATCGGATCAGGTTTCGCAATCACCCGCGCTTCTGCAAAGCTCCCCTGTTCTCCTGTCGCTGCGCGGCAGTTTGCAACGCTCGCAGGGTCTAGTTGCCGCAAATGATCGGCTAAGTACGGATCGGGCGTTGTGACCACCGAGGTGTGACAGTGGTTTTGACGTTGTGTCACGTGATGTCCAAGGAGAGCAGAATTCCCCGGACACGCACGGGCACCAACGATTTCTGTGCCTTTCACTCCGGTGGCTAACCCGCCATGGATCAGGGCATCATGTACAAAATCCAGAAAACGGTAAGACACGATCCTATTTCTAGGGCGTTCTAAGCGTGGGCGATACATGAAAGGCATTCCCTCAGGCACCAAGTCAGAGTAGCATAGCCTCTCTAACGTCACCCGGCAACGATCTACCTGTCATGAAACCAGACACTCTGCGACGCTACGCCTTCATTGAGACAAGACTACTCTGGGGGGGTGGTTTTACTGCCCAAGAATTGGGCAACGCCTTCGGGCTGAGTCGACAATCTGCCCAAGCAGTGGTCGATGATTACCGCACCCTCCATCCGGCCAATATCTCCCTCAACCGATCGACACGACGCCAAGAAGCAGGCGCTTCCTTTCGTGCGGCCTACGTGCGAGATGGCAGCGGTGCCCTATTGGATTACCTGCGCGGCCAATCGCTGGTCTCGCACTATATGTCCGAGGAAGTATGGAGCGAAATCCCCTTTACCGATGCAGATCGCTTGACGCGATCCAAAGTCCCGAATGACACCGTGCGGTTGCTGATCACCGCGCTCTACCGCAGATGTTCTGTGGGGGTGGTCTACCAGTCTGAAAAACGCCATACCAATCGTGTGATCTCACCCAACCGAATGGTCTTTGCGGATAATCGTTATCACCTGCGGGCATATTGCCATGCTGATCATTTTTACGGGGATTTCGTTTTGTCGCGGATTCTCTCGGTACACATGGGATCAACCAATGAATGGGTTTCTGGAGAGGGGGATGATACTTGGCACAGCTACGAAACCCTGCGGTTCACCATCAATCCAGCCCTTCCACAGGCCATGCGTACCGCCCTTGCACATGACTATCACATACGCACAGACGGGATTTACAAAATTAAATCCTCAAGCGCACTGAGTCATTACGTGGCAAGACAGATGACTCGGTTTCATACGATCGTCCAACAACCACTCTGGATCCAACTCTGACTCCAGCTCTGACTTCAACGCTGACTCTGAGGTATGCGTGGTAGACGAAGAAAGCGTCGGCTGCGGCGCAAATCGCGTAAGGCTCTCCGCAAGGGGAATCTTACTGGCGATAACCAAGCACCCTTCCCTGAGCTGCCTCTGTGAAACAGAAATCGGGCACATAAACCGTATGGTTAGGTTTAGATCAGTCCTAAAGAACGGTTTGAGCAGGTTAGCAAGCTGCTTTGGCTACACCCCAGACCTCAACCCCCCGTGCCCCTGCCTGATACAACACACGGGCAAGTTCGTTTACGGTATGGCCCGTTGTGACCACATCATCCAGGATGGCAATACGACGTCCTGCTACTTTGCTGTTTTTTGTGATGAAGAAAGCATCGCGCACATTGGATCGTCGTTGCTCGGCCTCCAGAGTGGATTGAGGTCTGGTGGCCCGCACACGATGGCATACTGTCGAGTCGACAGGCATCCCCAGGCGCTGTGCAACTGGGCGGGTTAGCTCCAGTGCTTGGTTATAGCCACGCTTCCGTAGCCGCGTGTGGTGTAGGGGCACAGGTAGAATCAAGTCGGGCAAGGGAACCGTCCGTGTGGCCAGGGCATCGGCCAACAATTCGCCCAACAAACGTGCATGGGCAATACGATCACGAAATTTCAGTCCGACAATCAAGGCATCTATCGGCGGTTCATAGACAAATGCAGTGAAGATCCGATCATAAAACGGCACGCTGCGTTGACACGGATCGCACAAGGTCGAGCTAGGCAAGGGGGTTCCACAGCGGGGACAGCTACATCGGAGCCAGGGAAACTCAGCACGACACTCGGCACACAGATCCACTGCATGGCCACGACCACCACACAAAAGACAGACAGGCGGGAAAACAGAGGTATGGAGGAAATGCTTTGTCCAGCGAGGGACAAGCGTTGACAGTTCACGTGGCATGACTACGCGAAAACCACAGCCCCTTCCCTGCTTACAGGGAAAGGGTGTTGATCCAGAGTTACGTGCGCATCGCGGCAGCTCAAGGCGTTGTGCCTATACTCTTTAGGTAACTGAGCACCGCATCTGCTTCTTTCGGATCAGCAAACCCACGGAACGACATTTTGATGCCCAAACATTCTTTCATCCGACCCATAACCACACCATGGCAGCGAATTTCCGTCTGTGGATTCCTCAAATAACGTTTGATGTTTTCCTCCGTCCAGACAATGCCAGAGGCTTTGATCGCAGCAGAATAACCATACTCCTGAATCGATGCTGCATGACGTCCCACAATCCCATAAAGACTAGGGCCAAACTCGTTGATCCCTTTTTCAATACTGTGGCAAGCAGAGCAATGCTCCTCAAACAGCTTGCCGCCAACAGTCACTCTGTCTTCGGCGGCCAACACAACCGACCCTATCACGCAAAGAGCGAAAAACAGAACCACACCCTGACCCATAGAACAGTACATCGTCACGACCTCCCCCTGAAAAAGCATACCTCACTTTTGTGCATAGTGTGGACACCCCTGCGACGCCTGAGTTCCGTGCGAGGCGCGTGCTTTCTCGAGCCAATTACACCCGTTCCAACTCCCTGGATGAGACCATCCTGGATGAGGCCATCCTGGATCAGATCATCCTGGATCAGACCACCCTGGCCCGTACCAGGTCGTGCATATTGATCGCCCCCACCAAGAGACCCGCCTCGTCCAGTACCAATAGGGCATTAATCTTGTGGGTTTCCATCAGTAACAGTGCTTCGGCAGCGAGGAGATCAGGCCCAACCTGCCGAAAATTGCGCGTCATGACCTCTGCGATCCCCACCGTATGAACATCCACCTTGTGATCTAGGCTACGACGCAAATCACCATCGGTGAAAATGCCCACCACTGTTTTTCCAGAGGCATCGACCACTGCAGTCATTCCAAGCCCCGTGCGGGTCATCTCTACCAGTGCTTGGCTCAGTTGTGCTTCACACGAAACACGGGGAATCTCCTCGCCTGTGTGCATCAGATCTTTTATGTACAACAACAATCTTCGCCCCAAACGACCGCCTGGATGGGAGCGTGCGAAGTCCTCTGCCGTAAAACCACGGGCCTCCAGCAGAGAAATGGCGAGCGCGTCCCCCATAGCCAGTGCTGCGGTCGTACTGGCAGTTGGTGCAAGCCCAAGGGGACAGGCTTCGTAGGCTACCCCAACATCGATATGCACGGTCGCAGCGCGGCCCAATGGGGAATGTCGGTTGCCCGTCAGGGCAATCAAGGGGACACCAAGGCGCTTGATCATCGGCACAAGGGTGAGTACTTCTTCGGTATCACCCGAATTGGAGAGCACCAACACGACGTCACTCGTGGTGATCATTCCAAGATCGCCGTGAATCGCTTCACCTGGGTGCACGAAAAACGCAGGACTGCCCGTGCTGGCCAAGGTCGCCGCGATTTTGCCACCAATATGGCCCGATTTCCCAATCCCCATGACGACAATCCGTCCTTGGCACGCGAGTAGACAGCGACATGCCCTCACAAAGGCATCATCGATCCGCTGTGCAAGTTGCGCCACCGCCGCCGCTTCCGTTTGAATGACGGCGAGTCCCAGGCGACGCAACTGATCCGCCTCTCCTACACCGTCCTCGGCTGGCGTCACACGCATGGGTTGGGTGAATCGGTCACAACGCACGATCACTTACCCCACCACCGGATAGCCGAGTTCGACCAAGCAGCGCCCAATGTCCTCTCTGGACAACCCTGTACCCTGCACGGTCACGATGCTTTCTTGACCTGCAGCAGCGGGGAGCACAACTTCCACTGTGTCCACTCCAGGTAAGCTCAGTAGACGCTTGCGGACATTGCCAACACAACCCGCACACTTGATCTTTTGGGCACTAAAGCGTTCTGTTTGCATGGCTATACACCTCCTCTTCAGTGGTTACTCGATGCGCCGACTGCACCATAGTTCGGCCATGTTGATCAATATCTCATAGTCTACTGGTTTGGCCAGATAATCATCTGCACCCGCCATGACTGTTTCATCGCGATCCGTTTTCATGGCCTTGGCTGTAAGGGCGACGATGGGAATGGTACGCAGCAGGGGATCAGACTTCAGGACGGCAATGGCTTCATAACCGCTCATGTTGGGCATCATGATGTCCATAAAGACGATGTCGACGGGACGCTCGCCCACCCGGGTCGTTTTGCACACAGACTGTAACCATTCAATGGCTTTGCGTCCATCGAGTGCATTTTGTACCACCGCTCCTTCTCGCTCCAAGGCGGACGTGACCACAAACAGGTTGCGTGGATCGTCATCCACCACCAGCGCACGTCGACCCGCAAGGCGGTGCTCCCGCGTAGAGGCGGGGACGATGTCCCATGCGTTCTGGTCGGGGCTGCGTACCTCCCGTAGAAACCGATCAATGTTTTCGAGCAAACGCCGCTCGGCTTGGTGCGTACGGATCACGATGGTGTCGGTGTAGCGACGTAAGACAGATTCTTCTTCATGGGAAATAGCTCGTTGGCTGTAGATCAACAGAGGCATGTCTGGAAACGATTGGCGCAGATGTTTGCAAAGGAACTCGCAACGCACAAGATCATCGTTGGCATCCAATCCCACCAGGGCCAAGCCATGGGGAACCATTGGAAGGGGGGGAGCGCACGCCTCGCTGTCCTCCGGCACACGGTAGACCTCGACCGCGACCGTGGGCAAGCGTTGACGTATCCACTCTGCGGTGATGCCCGCCTCTTCCACCACCAAAAGCCGAGGTACCTGTGCGACCTGCGCAAACAATTTTGCTTCCGCCGAGAGAATCTGTTGATCATTCAATGGCTTTCGCAAATAACCAACGATGTCTTGGGAAAGGGAAGAATCTCGATCCCGTGCGGAGACAATATAAACGGGCACGGAACGCAGGACACGATCCGATTTGAGGATTTTGAGCAATTCTGTGCCATCCATATCGGGCAGTCCAAGATCGAGCAAAATGCCGCTTGGTCGGTGTATACGCGCCAAGGACAATCCTTCGGCGGCGGTGGTGGCCACCAGCGTTTTATAGCCCTGTTGGTGGTTGAGGTGTGTCACTGCCGCACGGAACGCAGGATCATCGTCAATGAGCAAAATCGCCTCTTCCCCTGGCGCCAAGACTTCCTGATCCTTTCCAGGGGTCGTCATGACTTTCTGTTTCTGGGATTCGGTAGGGCTGAAGCTCGTGTTTTCCGGTAGGGACAAGGTAAAGGTACTGCCAACCCCGACAGTGCTCTCCACGCGCAGGGTACCCCCGAGCAGTTCTGCAAGACGCCGACTGATGGACAATCCCAGGCCAGTCCCCCCAAATTGTCGTGAGATAGAATCATCCGCCTGACGGAAGGTATCAAAAATAAGCCCAATCTTGTCATGCGCAATACCAATGCCGCTGTCCGTGACAGAAAGGGCAATGGGGTAAGCTCGATCCTGTTGGCGTGCAACCGTCAGGGCCACACGGCCCTTGCTGGTAAATTTAAAAGCATTGGAGAGCAGGTTACGAACAATTTGGCAGACCCTGTCAGGATCTGTGGTGAAAGATCCTTGGAAACGGTCTTCACACAGAAAGGTGAGGCCCTTGACATGCGCCGTTTCTTCAAATTGGCGTTGGAAATCGAGAACCAGCGACTGAGAGGCCACTTGACCAAAGTGTACCTCCATGTGCCCGGCCTCTACCTTGGACAAATCCAGAATATCGTCAATCAACCGAAGCAGTTCCGTCCCTGCTTGGTAAATGACCTTGGCACGTTTCAGATCCTCCGCGTTCAGGTGGCCTGTGTCGTTGAGGGTCAGTATCTTGGAGAGTAAGATGATAGAGTTTAGGGGAGTACGCAATTCATGGGACATATTGGCCAAAAAGTCCGATTTATAGCGACTGGCCTGTTCCAAGATACGGTTACGATTCTCTAGAGCGGTGGCTTGTTGATACAATTGTTGTTGTTGTTCTTCTAGCTGTGCGTTGGCCTGTCGGAGCTCTTCGGATTGTTGTTGCAATTGTTGTTGCTGTTCTTCCATTTGTGCATTGGTTTGCTGCAACTCTTCTGCTTGTTGTTGCAGGCGCCATTGCTGTTCCTTCATCTGCTCGTTGGTCTCTTGCAGTTGCAGACTTTGTGCTTGCGCTGCTTTGGCCAAAGCATCGCTGCTTGTGAGGAGATCCTGGATGCGTTTGTGTTGCACGGCTGTGAGGAAGAAAGAGGCAATGGTATCGGCAGCAGCCCTAAGATAGTCTACCTGCGGCTCTTCCAGACGTTCTAGCGTGGCTACCTCCAGGACACCATACAAAACGCCCTCGTGCAGCAAGGGCCACGTATAGGTGTGGCATGCTGCGAGGTGGAGAGAACCGGTCGTGATCGCGGGAGGCGGCGGATCGCTCCCAACCGAACCCACATGGATCACGATGGGCTGTTTCTCACGCGCCACTTGCCCTATCGCGCCCTCTCCTAGGCGGACACGGGCACCGAGGGTGGCACGTTCGGTGTACATAAAACTCCCAATAAGATCCAGCCTCTCGTCCGTTGGGTTCCAGGCGTAGAGCACGCCACGCCCGACCTCTAAGTAACGCCCGACCTGACTGAGGGCGAGATTCGCAAGGCGCGGTGGATCGAGGCTGCCTGTGAGGAGATGTGTCAGCTGTGCAAGACCGTCTTTCTGCCAATTTTCTTTTACGGTGGTCGCATGGTTGCTGCGTAGAATGGCCGTCATGTGCTGAATCGAGCGTCCGAGACGATCGCGCTCGGAGACGGGTTGTACTTCGCTGCTTAAATCACCGTTTGCGATGGCATCCGCTTGCCTGGCCAAACGCTGGAGATTTTCTACGACACGCTGCGTACTGTCTAACATCCGCCCAACTTCATCCCGTGCTGTGTAATGCAGGGTTTGTGGCGTCGGTTCGCCCCGTTCTAACTGTTCCAATTGATCGGTGACAAACTGCAAGGGACGCATAATTTGTGCAATTACGTAACGAGCTGCGAAAAGGGTACCTGCGACCACCCCTGCAGACAGCAGGAGAAAGACCAAGATAAAATGGTTCATCTCCGCAAAGACACGATCCTCAGGAATCATGCTGACGAGCTTCCAAACAGTATCATCGTGCCGATGGTTTGGTTCAATCGTCGTAAAAGTCAGCATTTGGCCAGCACTTCTCGACCAGCCCTGTGTGTTAGCAGTGATTTGTTTGAACTCGTCCGGAAAATCGAAGGAGAAAGTAGAGTCTTGCCCAAGCAATCGACCGAAAATACGATCTGGATTAGGATGAAATAAATACTCCCCCTCCTTGTTAAGCAGATACACCATGCGTCCTAGGGGGTTCTGGTTGGCTTTCCGAAGCGTGTCCGAAAGACCAGAGGCCAGTCTAGTCACCACAATGGTTCCGTAGCGTTCACCATTGCTACCAAAAAGTGGGCTGGCGGTATGAAATACTGAGAGAATGGGTCTGACTATTTCATCATGATCGCGATTCGGCACAAGAGAGGAAATCAGAATGCTGTTTTTCTCAACGGTTCCCAGTTCACGGAAAAAAGACTGATTGGACAGGTTTTGTAATTCATTTTCTGGCACAATACGTGACTTTCCAGTAGAGATTTCCTTTTGTACGAGTAGCTGTTCTTGGCCATGGGTATCGATCAATCGTATTTTGAAGATATCGGCGTTCGCCTCGGCATAGTTGCACAAAATATCGTTGGTAATGTCGCGCCAATAAGCAATCTGTTCTGCATCACCAATGTCACGCCAGTAGGCGTAGCGAATCATGGCATACAAATGTGCAATAAATTGTGCATTCCCAGCACTGGTGGTCAACTTCCATTGGATTCTTTCAGAGATTTCATGGGTCAGAGCGAACGATTCCTCCATGGCATTTTTTAGATAGATTTGATTGGCGTGGTAGTATCCGTAAGAACCAATCGTGATCAATGCGGTCAGTGTGACCAAATAGAACAAAATGGCAAGTTTTGCGCGGATGCTAATACGGTGGACAAATCCTCGCTTCTTAGGATCATCCTGTTGATGGTGATTGTGCGTTGTTTCTTCGCTATAGGATAATGATCGAGAAGGCGGTATTTTCCTAGACGTATCCATGTTGACCGTTCCCCTGTTTTACCGTTCTAAGGATCGAAGAAGTCGCAACCGATTGGTCGCATAGCCAACGACTTGCTGGACATCCGCTGGTTGTTTTTCCGTGTAGTAGGAGAGCGTTGGTGTCACATTCTGTCGTAGGCCCACATGGGCCTTTAGTGTCTGCAATTCCCCCAGGGTGAGGGTGAGCATGGTCAGCACATCGTCCGGCAAGACATCCTTCGTTTTGCGAAAGGTGCTGAAATCCACCGTTGCGATGCCGGCACGCGCCTGAAGGTGCTGGATCTCAGTGAGGGCTGCGAAAACCTCTTTCAGGGAATCGGCGGGGAGGGCTTGCGGGTTTTTGGTGGGGGGGGCTGCATTGTCCGCAATACCAAGGTAGGTAAGCAGTATCCGTGACTCTTCGGCCAAGCGAGTGGCCTCTACATAGACGTGTGCAGGCAGAATGCCTACACCGAGTAACGTATTCCAAGCTTCAGAAATTTGTCTCAGATGATTAAAAACGTCGACTGGACGTTTGCCGGAAGTGGGTGGCACGGGATCGATGCTCTCCGTGATCTCCAACTTTCTTTTGACAATGGCAATCTCGGCAAGGATGCGCTGCATCTCTCCCCAGCTCTGAAAGGGTTCAATATCGCGATAAGGCTCCAGGAGAGCAATGGGCGTGGTGAGCATTCCGCTCTGGTGCTTGAAAAAATTGATCTTGCTGAACAATACGTAAGATTGTGCCAAACTGTGGCGGGGCAGTAGATTGGCTTCTATGGGAACAGCCACCCGTGCTTCGGCGGAAACGCCGAGGACACGTTGCATCAGGGTTGTTTCGCGCTCAATGCGGAGGACTTCGGTATAGACATCATCGACGCTGACCGACGCAGCGAAGGCTGCGATACAAAGCAGGTACAAGCACAGACCAAGCAACGCTCGTGTTTTGGCCATCGCATACGCCCACAGACCCAGCACCCAGGGTTGGGTACCGGGCCGTGAAGGACAGCAAATTACTTGGGTGCAGCAGCCGCTGGTGTGGGTGCCTTAGCAGCTGGTGCTGCTGCTGGTGCAGCGGCGGGCTTCGCGGGTGCTGCACTGGCGGGTGCCGATGATCCACAGGTCACTGTGGCACGATTATCATCTATGATCTTCTTGGTGATGCCACCGGCTCCTGTGACCTTAGCCAGGTCGTCGATGCTGGTGAACGCACCATGCTCGGCTCGATATTTCACAATTGCATCGGCCTTCGCCTTACCAACGCCCACCATCGTTTTAGCGAGGGTTGCCGCATCGGCGCTGTTGACGTCCACCGTGGCAGCACTCTTTGCCAGGGCCATGCTGGTAAAACCTATGAAAAGAAGGGCTGACAACCATACTAACAATTTGTTCATGGTATATTCCTCTAGTGTAAAGTAAACAAGATGTTCGGGAAGGGCTGATCTTCTTGTAGCGTAGTGAATACGCAAACATCCCTACTATAACGCATCTATAGCGTATCCGTCTCCTTGATGTCTCGATTTTCCACACCCTGCCTTTGCTTTCAGACGCATCCAGCTTTGGGCGGGGGGGAGTGACTGAGTTTGATACGACGGGTCATCACCTCGATCAGCTTGTCTTTGATGACTTCTCGAATGCTGGCAGGCATTTGTTGCACGACTTCGTGGGTCAACCGCATGGCCATGACGTAACCACAAGCGACCACGTTGGCGGAACGACTGTTTCCGGTGAGGTAGCTCATCTCACCGAAAATGTCTCCTTCCCCTAAAACAGACAGCACGTACTCAGGGTTGCTTTTATGCGTAACGTGAGCAGATCCCCGCATCAAAATGAAAAACGCTGTACTGGTCGCACCTTCTTCGATGATCCCTTCCCCATCGTCAAAGCTCACGAAGGTGTATTCCATGTGGCTTTCTAGGTAACGTATATCGGCCCTTGAAATACCTGCAAACATCGGCACCGACAAAAAAAACTCGTCAAGAAGATATCCCATGCGTGCACCAGAGAATGGGGACAGTGAAGTATCTAAAGCGTCTGCGTGGGGTTAGTGATGCCCTCCCCGACTACGCTGGTATTGGATATACAACGCTAGGAGCGCCAAACTCCAATAGTTGAGGAGGTACAACCCCCAGAAGAACAAACAGACAAGGTATATGGTGATCCAGGCAGACCATAAGGCCGTGCCGAGACAGGCCACCATCCCTCGTAGTGCATCCCAGACTTTCCAGATACGCAGACAAATCATTACAACCAACGTTGGTATGACCACGACCACCAGGGCAATGAGCAAACCACGACCGCTGGTCGGCTGTTCCCGCAGGACATCCAAGAGGGGTTGCGGGTCGTAGGCAAAGAGGTTAGCCCGCTCCAAGAGGAACTGCCCCATGGTGAGATTCCAGCGACTCGCAGGCACGAAAAGCGCCTGCAGGTCATAGTAACTCTCATCGAAGGTGGCGTTGAGGAGAAGACCACCGACCAGCAACCCCTGGAACCGTGCCAAGGTGGTCAGGATGGGAATCGCATGAAACTCGTGGTTGGCAATCACATGCGTCAACCACTCCCCACCATTGGCAACGAGGGTTGGGATGCTGACAACGAGCGCAGCTTGGGCAATGATCGAGAGCAGTTCGAACATTCCTGAACCGTGAAGATGACTGATGAACTCAATGGCTGCACGACAACCGCCGTGAATGCAGCCCCCCGCTACCGTACAGCACTCCGCTTGTTTCAACCCACGCCCTAGGGGGGCGAGGGTGGAGAGGGAAGCGGGTTTCGCCTCCTTTCCCCTCTACAGAAAGCGCTTACGCGCTCCGTAACACAGACCTCTCCACCTACCCATCGGTGGTGGCTGACGAGCACAAAGGATACCCTACATTGCCGCAGAATACTCGGTTCACCGATCGTTCCCGCGTGGCGTGCCGAAAAAAAGACCACGAGACAAATGGACAGCACGCTGCATTCGCTATTATGATGTTTCCTCCCGATAGTAGGCAATACACCATGCAGTATGCCAGAACGAGAAAATGCACAGAAACGCTTCCATCAGGGCTTGCGTGTCTGCGCAAGCAAGGCTAATCTAGCACTTTCTGGCTTAGGCGCGTAGCTCAGTGGTAGAGCACTACCTTGACATGGTAGTGGTCGGTGGTTCGATCCCACTCGCGCCTACCAACTCTCCAGGCACTGTTGGATTGTGCCTTTTTTATTTTTCCTTCCGAAAACATCATCATGCCGGTCGTTACGCTTCCCGATGGGTCTGAACGTCGGTTCGACCATCCCCTGACTGTGCAAGAAATCGCTGTCTCCATCGGCAGCGGTTTGGCACGTGCGGCTGTGGCAGGCACGGTGGACGGGCAGCTCGTCGATACCTCGACTCTGATTGACCACGATGCTCAGGTCGCCATCGTCACTGGCAACGATCCTGCGGGACTTGCCGTCGTTCGTCATTCTACGGCGCACCTGTTGGCACACGCGGTCAAACAGCTCTTCCCGGAAGCCCAGGTTACGATTGGGCCGATCATCGAGAATGGATTTTATTACGATTTTGCCTACACGCGCTCCTTTACACCTGACGATCTTGCGGTGATACAGACACGTATGGAGGCGATTGCCGCCCAGAACGTCCCTGTTGAGCGCACCATCCTGCCCCGAGATGAGGCCGTTGCCCTGTTCACAGGTATGGGGGAGCACTACAAAGCAGAGATCATTGCCTCGATTCCGACGAGCGATGCGATTTCTCTGTACCGACAGGGGGATTTTGTGGATCTCTGTCGCGGCCCCCATGTCCCGCATACGGGGCATCTCGGTGCGTTCCAGTTGATGAAGGTAGCAGGTGCCTATTGGCGAGGCGATTCCCGCAATGCAATGCTCCAACGGATCTACGGCACAGCCTGGTGGAGCCGCAAACAGCTCAAAGAATACCTGCACCGCCTAGAAGAAGCCGAAAAACGCGATCACCGCCGTTTGGGGACGCAGCTTGACCTCTTCCACAGCCAAGAAGAAGCGCCAGGAATGATTTTTTGGCACGACAAGGGCTGGCGCATCTACAAAGTGATTGAGCAGTACATCCGTGATTTGCTATATGACCATGGCTACCAAGAGGTACATACCCCAGAGGTCATCGATCGGTCTTTGTGGGAGCGGTCTGGGCATTGGGACAAATTCCGAGAGGCGATGTTCACCACGCACTCCGAGAACCGCGACTATGCCATTAAGCCCATGAATTGTCCGGCCCACATCCAGATCTACAACCAGGGTCTACGAAGCCATCGTCAACTGCCCTTGCGTCTGGCAGAGTTCGGATCCTGCCACCGGAATGAGGCATCGGGTACCTTGCATGGTTTGATGCGGGTTCGTCAATTTGTACAGGATGATGCGCATATTTTTTGCACCGAAGATCAGATTCAGTCCGAAGTGAGCGCGTTCATTGATTTGGTTTTTAAGGTGTATGGTGATTTTGGGTTTCGGGATGTGCTCGTAAAACTGTCCACGCGGCCGATTCAGCGGGTGGGCACAGACGCAGACTGGGACAAAGCAGAACACGCCCTAGAACGCGCCCTGCGCGATCGAGACTTGGCTTTTGGACTCCAACCAGGCGAAGGGGCTTTTTACGGGCCTAAAATTGAGTTTTCCCTGCGCGATTGCCTAGAGCGCGTTTGGCAATGTGGCACCATCCAGGTCGATTTTTCGATGCCTGGTCGCCTTGGAGCGAGCTACGTAGCAGAAGACGGCACGCGGCAAGTGCCGGTCATGTTGCACCGTGCTATCTTGGGTTCCATGGAGCGTTTTATTGGCATCCTCCTGGAGGAACATGCAGGTGCTTTACCGCTCTGGCTTGCTCCGGTGCAGGCTGTTGTCTTGAGTCTCACCGATCGCCATGCCGACTATGCCGCCTTCGCGGAGAAGCAACTCAAAAAACAGGGTTTGCGGGTGATTTCGGACTTGAGGAATGAAAAGCTCGGTTTTAAAATCCGTGAACACACGTTGCAGCGTGTCCCCTATTTGCTGGTGGTAGGAGACCGTGAGGTGGAAAACCAGGCCGTCGCCGTGCGCACCCGCACCGGCAAAGACCTCGGAGCCGTGGGGCTTGAGGATTTGGGAGCGCGACTTGTCGCTGAAGTAGCGAGTCGCGGTCGAACCGCAATGGAGGACTGAGACATCGTCGCAGAAAAGAGTGTTCGATTAAACGAAGAAATTACCGTACCGGAGGTTCGCCTACTGGATGCAGAGGGCGAGCAGGTTGGTATCGTCTTAATCGCTGAGGCCCAGCGCATGGCCGTTGAGGCGGGCCTCGACTTGGTGGAGATTGCCCCGCAAGCCAATCCCCCCGTGTGTCGGGTGATGGATTATGGCAAGTTTGTCTTTGAAGAAAACAAGCGCAAAGCGACCGCCAAGAAGAAGCAAAAGCAGATCCAGGTCAAAGAGATCAAGTTTCGTCCCGGAACGGACGAAGGTGATTATCAGATCAAACTTCGGAACATTGTCCGGTTCCTGGAAGAAGGCGACAAGGCGAAGATCACGTTGCGCTTTCGTGGACGAGAGTTTGCTCACCCTGAACTCGGCAAGAAGCTCCTAGACCGCCTGGAAGGGGATCTGGGAGACTTGGCTTTGGTGGAACAGACTGCAAAAATGGAGGGTCGTCAGATGGTGATGATGATCGCCCCCAAGAAGAAACCTGGGCAACATTAGCCGAACCTGTGGAGGAAGCAATGCCAAAGATCAAGACGAACAGCAGTGCGGCGAAGCGTTTTAGTCGCACTGCGTCGGGTGGCTATAAGTGTGCCCATTCGCACCTGAACCACATCCTGACGAAGAAGAGCACGAAACGTAAGCGGAACCTGCGCCCCACCGCGATGATCAGCGCCTCCGATGTACGTGCCGTGCGCCAGATGATGCCCTACACCCTCTGAAGAGATTGAACCCATGCCACGAGTGAAGCGCGGTACTACCGCACACGCCCGTCACAAACAAGTATTAGAGCAGGCCAAGGGGTACCGTGGTCGGCGTAAGAACGTCTATCGCGTTGCCATCCAGGCTGTGACCAAGGCAGGACAATACGCCTACCGTGACCGTCGCCAGAAGAAGCGGCAATTCCGTGCCCTGTGGATCGCACGAATCAATGCGGGTGCCAGAGAGTGCGGTCTGTCCTATAGCCGCTTGATGGAAGGTCTCAAGCGGTTGGCCATCGAGATCGACCGTAAAATCCTGTCGGATATGGCGATCTTTGATAAGCCTGCCTTTGCTGCTTTGGCGGAACGCGT
This sequence comes from uncultured Thiotrichales bacterium, assembly GCA_903824965.1. Classification (GTDB taxonomy): domain Bacteria; phylum Pseudomonadota; class Gammaproteobacteria; order CAIRSR01; family CAIRSR01; genus CAIRSR01. Next base: position 20,369 of record CAIJYR010000207.1, on the reverse strand, counting down.
CAAGGCTTGAGGCTCGTTTTTCCACTGGCTTGGATGCATTGAGGCGTCGCCATGCAGGAATCCTTGTTGGATACGCTCGAAGGGGAGCTGCGTCCTGTTGTTGAGGCCATGCCGGGAACCCCGTTCAGCCTCCGCGAGGCGGTGAGTGCTGTGGGGGCTGCGCTCGATCGTGCGGCCCTGGAGCATTTGCGCGTTGAGTACCTAGGGAAAAAAGGTCTGTTGACCGGCTATCTGAAAGCACTCGGAACCCTGCCGGTCGAGGCGCGGCCGACAGCGGGCGCTGCCATCAACCGAGCTAAGCAATGCTTGCAAGAGGCCATTGATGCCAAGGACGAGGTGTTGCAGACGCTAGATCGCGATGCTCGCTTGGCGGCGGAGGCGATCGACGTGACCTTGCCTGGTCGTGGCCAGGGTCGTGCGAGTCTGCACCCGATCACGAGGACGCTTTGGCGCATCGAGTCCATCCTTGCCCAAGTCGGCTATGAGGTCGTTGATGGCCCTGAGTGCGAGGACGATTACCACAATTTCGAGGCGCTTAACATTCCGCCCTCCCATCCCGCCAGGGCCATGCACGATACCTTTTACTTCGACGCGCATACCCTGTTGCGTACCCACACTTCCCCTGTACAGGTGCGGGTCATGGAAGCGAAAGGCCCGCCTTTGTGCATCATTGCCCCTGGCAGGGTCTACCGTCGCGATTCTGATCTGACCCACACCCCTATGTTTCATCAAGTGGAGGGTCTTTTGGTCGATCGGGCGGTTTCTTTTGCCGATCTCAAGGGGACACTGCACGATTTTCTCCAACAGTTCTTTGAGCGTGATCTGGCGGTGCGTTTTCGTCCGTCTTATTTTCCGTTCACGGAACCTTCGGCGGAGGTGGACATTCAGTGCCTGATCTGTGGGGGGGGAGGCTGTCGGGTGTGTAAGCACACGGGTTGGCTTGAAGTGCTTGGCTGTGGGATGGTGCACCCAAAGGTTTTCGAGCAGGTTGGCATCGACCCTGAACGCTTCACGGGTTTTGCGTTTGGTATGGGGGTGGAGCGCCTCGCCATGCTGCGCTACGGGGTCAACGATTTGCGCCTGTTTTTCGAGAATGATCTGCGCTTTTTACGCCAGTTTGCGTGAACTTTTTAGTGTTTTGACTGTAGGATTACATTCCTTCCCGATGAGTCGGGGAGGGGTTGCGCCAGAAGTCAAAATCGTTGGATAGGTACCTTAGCAGTTACCAGTTCAACAACAAAAATTCAGTCAAGGTCAACCGATCCAAAGTCAGAAGCTTTTTAGTGCTGAATCAGAAACACAACAGGAAGAGAGATGCAACCCGCTTTCGAGATTCTTGAGTCTGAAAATCCGCTGTATCTTGAAAGTGAGTTGATTACCTATATTGGCAATAAAAGAGGGCTGTTACCATTTATCGGGCACGGGGTCGATATCGTTAAATCAAGGCTGAATAAAAACAAAATTACATTCATTGACTTGTTCTCTGGTAGTGGTGTTGTATCACGCTATATGAAATTACATTCTGATTTCATTGTTTCCAACGATATCGAGTATTACGCAAAAATTATCAATGGGTGTTATTTGTCTAACAGAAGCGCGATCAACTTTGATGAGCTAGAAGATTGTCTGAGACACCTAAAAGATAAAATTGCAAATGATTGGAAACGAGGATTCATCGCTGAATTATATTCGCCATTACACGATGATAATATACAACAGGGAGAGCGAGTGTTTTATACTCGCAGGAACGCAGAATATATCGATACGGCAAGGCATCATATCAATGATATACCCGATGGATTGCAAATTTATTTCTTGGCACCATTGCTCGTAAAAGCATCGATTCACAATAATACTGCCGGTGTTTTTAAAGGGTTCTACAAAAATAGATAAGGCATAGGTGCATTTGGGGGTGAGGGTGCCAATGCTTTGACAAGAATTCTTAGGGATATCCATGTTCATTTGCCGTTACTATCAGATTATGAATGTGATTTTGAAATAACACAAAAGGATGCTGTTGATTTTAGCTGCGCGAACCGAGAAGAATTTGATCTTGCTTATCTAGATCCCCCATATAATCAGCATCCATACGGGTCAAATTACTTTATGCTCAATTTAATAGCACATTACGAGCGACCAGAAACGTGTAGCAAAATTAGCGGGATACCGGATGATTGGATACGCAGCTATTTCAATAAACCCTATAGCGCAAGGGATGAATTGTTTTCTGTTATAGAAAATCTTAAAGCACGCTTCTTTTTGATATCGTATAATAGCGAGGGATTCATTCAGAAAGACGAATTTATATCTGGACTCAAAAACATCGGCACACTGACAATGCTTGAGACGAAATATAACACGTATAGGGGTAGTAGGAATCTGATGAATCGCAACCAATATGTCACGGAGTATCTGTTTCTTTTAGAAAGGAAATGATCTTATGTCTGATAAAGACAGACTGAGGGAGCAACGTTAAAATACAGTCATCAAGAGCAAGAAGCCAAAGCACAAGAGAAAGAAGCAAGATCAAACCACCCTGTCTCCCCCTTCCCCTCCCCCCTGGAGGGGAAGGGGTTTATAGAGGCCACAAGAAAATCCAGCATGAAAATCAGCGTACAATGGTTGCGAACGTGGGTTGATCTGCCCGTAGATAACGCTACGCTGGCCTCTCAACTGACCCTCGCAGGACTAGAGATCGAGGCCATTGAGCCAGTCGCCAATCCCTTCAGCTGGATCGTGGCGGGTCGCGTGCTCTCCGTAGCACCACACCCGGCGGCAGATCGGCTACAGGTGTGTCAGGTCGAAGTCGGAGAGACCGAACCCTTGTCGATCGTGTGCGGAGCCTCGAACGTTCGTGTAGGCATGACCGCCCCATGCGCCCGCATTGGCGCAGTTCTCCCTGACGGAACCCGCATCAAACGCAGTAAGTTGCGGGGTGTCGAGTCACACGGGATGCTCTGTTCTGCCACAGAATTGGGACTCTCTACGACAGCAAGCGGTCTCTTAGAACTAGAACCGAATACACCCGTTGGTGTGGATCTACGTGCCTTCTTGGGCTTGGACGACGTCACCCTGGAAGTGAACATCACACCGAACCGAGGGGATTGTCTTTCTGTGGCGGGCATTGCACGCGAGTTGGGTGTATTAAACCGTGCGCCCGTACATGGTCCAGCACAGGAGCCAGTATCCGCCACTTGCGAAGATGTTTTTCCTGTGCAGGTGATGAACCCCGCCGATTGTCCACGCTACGTGGGGCGGGTCATTCGTGGCGTGGATCGCCGTTGCCCTACCCCTTTGTGGATGCAGGAACGCCTACGCCGGAGCGGTTTGCGAAGCCACGGCCCTCTGGTGGATGTCACAAATTACGTGATGCTTGCGTTGGGCCAACCGATGCACGCTTTTGATCTCCAAAACCTCACGGGAGGTATCGTGGTGCGTCGGGCCGTGTCTGGTGAAACCCTGACCCTGCTGGATGGCACCCCCTTGACGTTGGACGACGAATCTCTGGTCATCGCCGATCAGACCAGTGTGCTGGCGCTCGCCGGTATCATGGGCGGCGAGGGCAGTGGCATCCGCGAGGAAACCACGGATCTGTTCTTAGAAAGTGCTTTTTTTGCACCTGCGGCAGTGGTAGGGCGTGCCCGTCGGTATGGTCTTCAAACGGATTCGTCTTATCGTTTTGAGCGAGGCGTTGATCCCACCTTGCAGCGGAGCGCGGTGGAATATGCGACTTTTTTACTGTGTAGCATCGTCGGTGGCACCCCTGGGCCTATCACCGAAATAGTCTCTCCAGAGTACCTGCCTTGCCATCCCCAGATTGCATTGCGTGCAAGCCGCATGGAACGACTGCTGGGCATGACGATTGAGCCTGACAGGGTTGTAGATATCCTGGAGCGTTTGGGGATGCGCGTTGCGTCGCTAGAGGGAGGGTGGGAGGTCACGCCCCCTGCTTTCCGTTTCGATGTGCGGCTAGAGGCGGATCTCATCGAAGAACTGGTGCGAATCCGTGGCTACGATCAGGTGCCACACACCCGGCCCACCATCGTCACCGCAATGGCACCTCGCCCCGAAAACACCGCCACCCCGAAAGGCATGGCACAGTTTTTGGTGGCCCGCGATTACCAAGAAGTCATTACCTACAGTTTTGTGGATCCCGCCCTCCAATCGTTGGTGGATCCTGACCATGCGCCCCTCGCCTTGTCCAATCCGCTCTCGTCGGATTTGGCCGTGATGCGCACGACCCTTTGGCAGGGTTTGCTACAAGCTGCACGCCATAATCTACACCGCCAACAAAACAGAGTACGGTTGTTTGAGGTGGGGCGGGTGTTCCTACCTACTCCTGCCACGGTACAGCACACGGTACAGCAGAAGGCACACATCGCGGGTCTTGCGCTTGGTGCTGTATATCCTGAACAGTGGGGGACTGTGCATCGATCGGTCGATTTTTTTGATGTAAAAGGGGATTTGGAAGCACTCCTCGCCTATCAACTGGGTACTCGGGTCGTGTTTCAGTGTGTGCCACACCCCCATCCTGCGCTTCATCCCGCGCAGAGTGCGATGCTTCTGCGGGATGGTCATCCTGTGGGTTGGCTCGGCACCCTGCACCCTGTAGTACAAAAAGGCTTTGAAGTAGACGCACCCTCGGTGGTGGTCTTTGCGTTGGACGTAGAAGCACTTGGGTGCGGCGAGGTATCGGCCTTTCATCCTCTTTCCAAGTTTCCTGCGATTCGCCGTGACATTGCCATTCTGGTGGGACAAGAGGTTTCCGTTGCTGCACTCTTACAGTGCGTCCGACAGACGGTTGGCCCGTTGCTCCGAGAATTGCTTCCCTTTGATGTCTACGTCGGAAAAAACAGAGATCAGGGTAAAAAAAGTGTCGCGATGGGGTTGACCTTGCAGGAACCTTCGCGCACCCTGAAGGACAGTGAAGTGGATGCAGTAGTAGCTGCTGTGGTGCAGCGATTGGCGTCTGATTTTGGCGCAGCGTTGCGTGAGAAATCTCTTTAGAAAACGAAGTGGGGACGAAGCATGGCACTGACCAAAGCAGATATGTCAGAAAAATTATTAGAAGATATCGGCATCAACAAGCGTGATGGTAAAGACATTGTAGAGATGTTTTTCGAAGAAATTCGTAGTGCCTTGGAACGAGGGCATCAGGTCAAGCTTTCTGGTTTTGGCAATTTTGACCTGCGTGACAAGGGGGAGCGCCCAGGACGCAATCCGAAGACCGGTCAAGAAGTTCCCATTTGTGCGCGGCGTGTCGTGACCTTCCGGCCTGGACAGAAACTCAAAACGCGCGTAGAAGCCTATGTCGGTAAGCGAGATCCAGAGACTCGCTGATTGCCTAGGGCGTTGCTAGACTTTTTGGGGGCTGTTTTATCCTCTCTGCCTTTGTTGGGACGATCATCCATGTCAGATCCAAGACCTCTCCTTCATGCTCTACACGATGACAGTGGTGGCGGTCGGTTGTCCGTTTCTCTTGAGCAGCCTGGTCTGTCTTTCAAGGGTTCTTCTTTCTCGTTGACCGTGGTGCACCTCAATACCAGTGACTTGGAACAGATCGATCGCGAACTCGCTAGCAAGGTTGCGCAAGCCCCCGCCTTTTTCCAAGATACCGCGCTGGTTTTGGATCTGCATGGCATTGAGGGACAAACCTTGGATCTTCCTAGGTTGGTAAATATCCTGCGTGCGCATGGAACCCAGCCGGTAGGGGTACGTCATGGGGATATCTCGCAACAGACAGAGGCACGATCCCTTTCGCTTGCGGTCTTTCCCGCTCTGCGAAGGGAAGAACCCCGTCTGACAGCCCAGCCAGGGATGCGCAGCAAACCGAAGATATGGACACAGCCCGTTCGTTCTGGGCAGCAGGTGTATGCCGCTGGGGGTGATCTGATCTTGCTTGGGATGGTAAATGCTGGATCGGAGGTATTGGCGGATGGTAACATCTACTGCTACGCTCCCTTGCGTGGCCGTGCAATGGCGGGTATGAAGGGGGATGTTGAGGCACGTATTTTTGCAACTTGCCTAGAAGCAGAATTGGTCTCCATTGCGGGCTACTACCGGGTGGTAGAAGATGTGAAGGACCTTCCTGCCGATGTTCGATCGAGGTCGGCGCAGGTTTGTTTGTCCGGTGAACGTGTGATAATTGAACCGGTTTGAACGTTTGTCGGGGGTGTTCTTTGGCCAAAATTATCGTGATCACCTCTGGCAAGGGTGGGGTTGGTAAAACGACTACCAGCGCGAGTTTTGCCGTCGGGCTTGCCCTGCGGGGACACAAGACCGCTGTGGTTGATTTTGATATTGGGCTGCGCAACCTTGACCTCATCATGGGTTGTGAGCGCCGTGTGGTGTACGATTTTGTAAGCGTGATCAATGAGGATGCACGGCTCAACCAGGCGTTGATCCGAGACAAGCGTGTTGATCACCTCTACGTCTTGCCTGCTTCCCAGACTCGCGACAAAGATGTGCTGACCCTAGAAGGGGTGGATCGTGTCTTTCGTGAGTTGCAGCAGGATCTTGGTTTTGAGTACATTGTCTGTGATTCTCCGGCAGGTATCGAAAAAGGAGCTCGCATGGCGTTGTACTTCGCAGATGAGGCCATTGTCGTCACCAACCCAGAAATTTCTTCTGTGCGTGATTCTGATCGCATTTTGGGCATTCTCTCTGCCAAGTCTCGGCGTGCGGTCGAGAGCATGGATCCGGTCAAGTCCCACCTGCTCGTGACGCGCTATAACCCCGAACGGGTAGAACTCGGGGAAATGCTAAGCGTAGAACATGTGAAAGATTTTCTTGGGATCCCTGTGATTGGTGTGGTTCCAGAGTCAGAATCGGTACTCAACGCCTCGAATGTCGGCACCCCCGTGATCCTAGACGAAAAGAGTCAGGCTGGGGTAGCCTATTCAGACATGGTGGATCGCTTTCTTGGTGAAAATCGTCCGTTGCGTTTTGTCACATCCGAACGTAGAGGTATCCTTCGACGTTTGTTTGGGAGTTGACCTATGTCGTTCCTGGACTACCTGCTGGGCAGACGGCGCAATACTGCAGAGGTCGCCAAAGAGCGGCTGCAGATCATCCTTGCACACGAGCATTCCAGTCGCAACGCACCTGACTACCTACCTGCCTTGCAGCAGGAGATCTTGGCGGTTGTCGCGAAGTACATCCGCATTGATTTGGAGGATATCCGCGTCAATCTGGAACGTGAGGGAGACTACGAAGTGTTGGAGCTGAACATCCCTCTTTCCGAGGATAGCAAGGGAACCACCATTCGGGCCACCACACGGCGCTGATCGTCTCGCTGTTGCTGATACACCCCGCACCTAGATGCGGGGCGTTGTGTATAGTCTAACGTTTCAAAAGGCGCTTGGGATTGGTGCGTTGACCGTTCAAGCCATAGCAACGCAATGCTTCGGTTTGCTTGGCTCTCAGTTCCTCCAGTCTGCTGATTTTCTCGCTTGCTTCGTTGCTGTCAGCCGTTCTCAACTGCTTTTTGGCTCCTCTTCATGGGACTCTTTGCCATGCGTACGATGCGTTGTTTCCTTCTGCCTCTCCTGTTGTTGGCGGCTTTCTCCGCAGGAGGGGCCACACAAGATTTCGAGGACTGGCTTGCGGGCCTACAGGAGGAAGCCCGTGGACAAGGCATTTCTGAGACTGTCTTACAGAAGGCGTTCTCTGGCGTGAACCCGATCGACCAGATCATTGTGTTGGATCGCCATCAGCCAGAAACGACTATGGGTTTAGAACAATACCTACGCAATGTGATACCGGCCTCTCGCGTTGCTAAAGCACGGGCACAATACCGCCAATACTACGATATCCTAGAGAAAATTGGTGCGCAGTACGGGATTCAGCCCCGTTTTCTGGTGGCATTTTGGGGCATCGAAAGTGACTTCGGTCGAAACCAGGGTGGCTTTTCCGTCGTAGCTGCCCTGACAACACTCGCCTATGATGGTCGTCGCTCTGCCTATTTCCGAGGGGAACTGTTGGACGCACTGCGCATCTTACAACGCGGAGATGTAACACCCAAACGGATGGTAGGTTCTTGGGCGGGTGCCATGGGTCAGGTTCAGTTCATGCCTTCGGTGTTGTTACAATACGGCGTAGACTACGATGGCAATGGACGTTGTGATCTGTGGGGCGATCGTGCGGATGTTTTTGCCTCTGCAGCCAATTACCTGCATGGCGTGGGTTGGCAGGCCGACGAGGGGTGGGGTACGGAGGTGCATCTGCCGCCAGGATTCGACAGAACTCTACTCGGTTTGGAACAGGTCAAAACCTTGCGAGAATGGCGCGAACTGGGGGTCTCTCCCGTCCATGGAGACGCATGGACAGGGGACTTGCGTGCGTCCATTGTGCAGCCGGATGTCCATAATGATCGCATTTTTGCTGTCTATCCTAATTATCGGGTGATCCGTATTTGGAATCGTTCCCATTACTTCGCAACTGCTGTGGGATTGCTGGCGGATGCCGTGGTTGCTAAACCCCAACAGAAGACCCAACACAAAGGCACCCACCGCACATGTCTCAACCACGCAAAGCCGTTGCACTGATCTCCGGGGGTCTTGATTCGCTCCTTGCTGCACGGGTCATCCTTGATCAGGGCGTCCCTGTGGAGGGGATTCATTTCTACACTGGTTTTTGTGTGGAGTCCCATACCCGTGCCATTCGCCGCAAAGGGGATCAGACACCCAGAAAGAATCCGGCGCTCCGAGTGGCTGAGCAGCTGGGTATCCGATTGCATGTGGTTGATATTTCTGAACCCTATAAGAACATCGTCCTCCATCCGCGCCACGGCTACGGATCGAATCTGAATCCCTGCATCGACTGTAAGTGTTTTATGGTAGAACAGGCGTTGGCGTGGATGCGTACACATGGTTTTGATTTTGTCATCACCGGAGAAGTGATTGGACAACGTCCGATGTCACAACGCAAGGATACAATGTCGATCATTGCGCGTGCGTCCGGGGCGGAGGATGTGTTGTTGCGTCCGTTGTGTGCCAAACATTTGTCCCCTACTCTACCCGAAAGAGAAGGATGGGTAGATCGTGCGCGTCTCCATGATTTTAATGGTCGATCGCGCAAACCACAGATGGCCTTGGCCGATCAGTATCACCTGCATGAGTACGCCCAACCTGCGGGGGGGTGTTGCTTCCTCACGGATGCGTCGTATTCTGCCAAGCTCAGTGATCTGTGGGCATGTCGGGGCAAGCGAGATTATGATCTGGACGACATCGTTCTATTAAAGGTAGGTCGCCATTTGCGACCCAGTCCCCATTTTAAATTGATTGTGGGACGCGATGAGGGAGAAAACCATTTCCTTGAAGGCTACCGGAAGCGTTTTGTCCATTTGCGCACCCTCACACACCTGGGGCCGTTGGTGCTCGTGGATGGTGTTTTGCAGGATGATGCGGATCGTGCATTGGCCGCCCGTCTCTCTGCACGATTCTCACAAGGACGTGAGACAGAGCAGGTCGAGGTAGCGTTGACGGGGTTGGACGACGAGTCTGTCAGCCTGTTCGTCGCACCCATGGGTGTACACGAAGTGCCAGAATCCTGGTATCTTTGAGACGTCTGAGTTTGGGCGAGGTTTTTATGAAGCAGCGTCGACGATTGATCAATGTCCCCTGGGTACTGGGAGCACTGCTTTCGCTGGGGTATGTCACAGTGCAAGCAGAGATCGAGGTACCACCCGATCGAGAAAGCGGTCAGGTTTTGTACATCGTTGGTTCGACCTTGATGCAGGACTATACGACCGCCGTGATGGAGCATTTGGAAAAAAATGCAGCATTACCACCAGCCATCATTGTGAATCAGGGATCTACACGTGGCATCGACCTCTTTTGCGCTGGTCTCGGACTGGATACGCCGGACATTTTAGCAATCTCACGCAAAGTGCATTCCTCTGAACTCAATACCTGTTACGAGCACGGTGTAACCGATATTATCGAGATACAAGTGGGCTATGAAGCGTCTGTGGTGGTTTCACGCCGTGACGATCAGGACTACCCTTTGGATCTAGTATCTCTGTACCGTGCCGTGGCTGCTACGCTGCCAACGGGGAATGGGGACTTTGTGTCTAACCATGCTACTCGTTGGCATGAGGTCGACAACACACTACCCGACACAGCCATCCGTTTTATTCTCCCTGTTCGCAGCCTGGGGGGACATGCTTTCTTTGAGGACAAGATCCTACAGGGTGCTTGTCGCAATATTCCAGAAATCAGATCGATTTTTGATGCCAGTCAGCGTGTGAAGCAATGTATTGCCATGCGCAATGATGGACGCATCCTCGAAATGGATACTCCCTACAATCGGAATGTTGTACAAACACTGGCTTCGTCTCCTCACGGAACCCTGGCGATTTTGCCCCTGCGTTTTGCCACTGAACACCAAGAGTTTCTCAAGATTCAAGCCCTCGGGGGTGTGATAGCGGACTATGAAACGGTGTCGAACCACCAATATACGTTTACTCGACCATTGTATTTCCTGGTCAAGAAAGCGCATATTAAAAATTATAGAGGACGTGGGTTGGTGTCTGGTCTTCGGGAGTTTATTACTGAAGTGACACGAGAACCCGCCATCGGGCCGAGTGGCTATCTCTCAAAGATGGGCGTGTTTCCGATGGATAGCGCAATACGCAGTAAAATCCGTGAAACCAGTTTACGGCTTGATACCCTGGATCTTCCCTAGCCATCATTAGGTATTGTGCTGCACTGGGATACACTCACAACGTTGAGTGTCGAGCGGTATCTTTCTGTACTCTCAGAGAGGTACTCTTTGAGGAGCATATTCGATTTCATGTAGTGCCTGTAATGCTTCAAGAAGAGCTGTGCGAAGTGCAAGCTCTCCCATCCAACTGACATAATCTTGATCTCCTCCTACCAAGTCATCCGCTGTATATACAGCAAGAAATTGATCGGAGGGTATGTTGTATTTCTTCTCAAATTGCCGTATCTCTTGCTCCGTTTTCTGAAACCTGATTTCCGTTCGTTTTGTTTCGCGTCTATTGCGTCGCGCATCACACACCCTTCTGTGTAAGCCACTGATTGACTGCCTCGGCCAGGTGCTGTTTCTCTTCTGGTGAGAGACCATAGGGGTCATAGCAGTCTCGGTAATGAAGTGACAGCAAGGGAAGCAATTCCGTGCGTCGAATGCGACGCAGCCAGATCCCCAGGGGTTCACCGATGCCCCGCGTCCAACCCTGACGTACTAGGTGAGCTTCGATCTGTGCAAACGGTGGCAATGCAACCGCTGCTTGATCGGATTGAGAGGCTGTGTGCTTGCGGGTGCCCGTGCCTCGGACGGTACGCCAGATCATGATGCCAGAGAAAAGGGCAGCCAGCATGAGCCAAGGCCACGTTTCTCGCGGTTCCTTGGAGTTTCGATATTGATCAAACACGAACCACGCTCTAGACCAAAGATCCGTCAAAATACTCCAAGAGGATGCATTCTTTTCTTCCAAGCTTGTCCAGTCGGGCGGGGTATTGTCCACGTCCTGCCATACGCCGTTTCGGTATGCGGATGACCAGGCATGGGCATGACGTGCACGCACGATCTGTAAGTGCCCCTCTGTTTCCTGCACCGAATACCCAACGACGTAGCGTGCCGGAATCCCCGCTTGGCGCAAGAGCAGCGTCGTGGCAGAGGCAAAATATTCACAGTGCCCAGCCCGTGTATCGAGAAGAAAACGAGCCATCGGTGTGCTGGCATTGCCTTCGTCGGTCAGATGCAGTGTGTAGTGAAAATTCTCTAAGAAATATTGCTCCAAACGCGCCAGCACCTGATCACTCGGCAGTCCGGCCAATGCCAATTGTTTGGTAATCTTTTCAAGGGCAGGTTTCTCTTGGGCAGGCACCAGGAGATCCGTGGCGTCCGGTGGCGCGTCGAATGATCGTCCTGGATCATAAAACACGCGGTAACTGACAAAACCAGGCGAGTCTTTGACCTTAATCGCTCCATAAGCATTCATCGACACCGCGATGGCAGGCAAATCTTCCAGACGAACGGCACCCTGCGGTGTTTCAAGCATGGCCGTGCCTTTGAAACGCTGGTAGATGCTAAGAGAAGCGTGTCCTTGTTCCTTGTCAATCAATTGCCATGAACCGATGGGCGTTGTTAGGGGCAATTCCCTTAAGGCGACAAATGGGCTGTGCCATGTATTGCCAATCAGTCGATTGTAGCTGGCTTTTCGCAGCAGCAATGGTACTTTCCAAGGCGATGGCTGCTCTACCCGAAAAAGGATACGATCCGAGAGTTTCAGAACCCCTATGTCACCAAGGGCAGTATTTTGTTGGTAGGGATCCTGTTCGGGCATGAACCATTGTGAGGCCCACCGGACGAGTACATCGCCGAGCGTGCGGTGCAGGAGCAAAATGCCTTTTTGTTCCTGATCCGCTAGACCAAAAGCCAAGAGCAGAATCAGAACCCATAAAAATAGGCTATATCTCTTAGGACGATGGAGCCACAGTGCCAAGGCGATCAACAAGACGACACCAGGAAAGTACCAAGGAGACTGTACCACACCGGATGCAGAGGACAGGATACAAAGGCCGAAAAAGGGATAATCCAGACGAATGGCTTTTCGCTCTCCGGCACTTTCTTTGCGCAATGAATAGAACAAGCCGCTGAGTGGAAAATCGCCACGGGTTGTATAGGCTTGCGCGAGCATCAACGGAAAGAAGGCGAGAGGAAAGATTTGTACTGCATAGTCCAGTTGCGAGGAGTAAGCGGTGTGCGATCCTGCTAGATAGGGGTATAGAAACAGGCCCAACAAGATCAATGTGCCGAGATCAGTAACTCGGTATAAATCTCGATCATCTGGGTGCCAACGCCACGAAACAAAACGACTGCTTTCTAGGAGCAAGGCCATCAGGAGGGCGATCCACAAATGATCAACGCGCCATCCCCAGAACAGGAGGGTGAGAGACAACAACGGAAAGGAGATATTCACCCAAGCCTCCTAGAAACTACGGTTCCAGTGGATGAACGGTATGGGATGTACTGTAGGTGTGGGATTTTTTGTATGGAATGTAACTGATCAGGTATCTGAAAATACCTGCAAGCGATGCTTTCAGCCTTTGATAAACCCCTTCCCTGAGGGAAGGAGCTGGTGGAGGCAGGGTGGGCTGTTTCTGACTTAATCTTGAACTTGAATGATTACTTGATGATCTTTTAATGATCGCACATCATTCAAAATCAGCGTCAAAAACAGCGGCCGCCTCTCCTTCAACCCCCTCTCCTCTGGAGGGGGGCAATCGAAAACCAGTGAATCGCGCAGATTAGAGGACTTTCGCGAAGGCCGAGAACGCTGGACGTGGGCTGCGTGGAAAAAGCTTGCTCTCATCGCCATAGCCCACATTGACCAAAAAATTCGACCTGATTTCCGTGCCAGCAAAAAACGCTTTGTCCAACCCAAGGTTATCAAAGCCAGACATCGGGCCAGTATCCAACCCAAGCGCACGCGCCGCAAGAATCAAATACGCACCCTGCAACGAACCATTGCGCATCGCCGTGGTGTTGATAAGATCCTGGTTGCCTACGAACCACGATTTGGCATCCGCATGGGGAAAAAAGGTAGGCAAGTGTTCGTAAAAAGCATAATCCGTTGCAACGATGACTGTAACCGGTGCACCCATCGTTTTGTCAACGTTGCTAGGGGATAAAAATGGTTTCAAACGCGCCTTGGCCTCCGCACTCTTGAGGAACACAAAGCGTCCAGGTTGCGCATTGGCAGAAGTCGGCCCCATCACCGTGAGATCATGAAGCTGCTGCAATTGCTCATCGCTCACTGGCTTGTCCAACCAGTCGTTGTGAGTACGCGCATCCCAAAAAAGCTGCTTCAGAACAGCATCGCTCACCACAGTACGCATCTCTCTCCTCCGGTTTGGTCTACCCGCCAGACAGACGGCTCTTGACACGACTGCTGACTGCACCCATGTCCGCCCTTCCCTGCACCTCTGTTCGCAAAACCGCCATGACCTTGCCCATGTCCTTCACGGAAGCAGCGCCCGTTTGTTGGAGTGCAGCTTCCAGGAGAGTGTCCAGCTCTGCATCGGTCAAGGGCATCGGCAAGTAGCTTTGGATGAGATCGATCTCGTAGATCTCCTGCTCTGCCAAATCCTCGCGTCCACCATTCTGGTACTGGACAACCGAATCACGGCGCTGCTTGAGCATCTTTTCTAGGATGGACAGCAAGGCAGGATCGTCAACCACCACTCGCTCGTCCACCTCACGTTGCTTGACAGCAGCCATGATCAGACGCAATGCTCCCAGCCTACGCTTGTCTTGGGCACGCATCGCGACCTTGACATCGTTACTGATGCGATCTTTGAGAGGGACAGCAGACTCGCTCACGGGATACCCTCAGTGCAGACGCAAGGAAAAGAGAATGCAATCAAAAAATCAATAGAGGCGCTGACGACGGGTAACATCACGCATCGACTTCTTGATCTGGCGCTTCACAGCAGCGGCTGCTTTACGCTTGCGGATCGAAGTGGGCTTCTCGTAAAACTCACGACGGCGCAGCTCAGACAGAACACCCGCTTTTTCGCAGGAACGCTTGAAACGACGCAGGGCAACCTCAAAGGGTTCATTCTCTTTCACATTGACAGCAGGCATGCAGTTCCTCAACTATTCAGTAGTAAAGTGTGGGCGCACAAAACCGAGCACCGTCACGACCGCTTGACGCTCGTAAGTCCACCCATTCTACTGGTACTTAGCCTGTCTGAACAGACCAAATGATGAAATTTCAGGAGCTGACCCAACATGGGCGACATGGGCAACGATCGGTGTGTACTCGGTATTGAAACGTCTTGTGATGAAACAGGGGTTGCGATCTACCATGGTCAACGGGGTCTCTTGGCACATGCACTGCACAGCCAGGTGGCATTGCATGCGGTCTACGGGGGGGTAGTACCTGAAATTGCTTCACGCGACCATGTGCGCCGCGTCCTCCCCCTCGTTCGAGAGGTGATGACCCAGGCAGACATTACGCCCAGCGACCTCTGCGGTGTGGCCTACACAGCAGGCCCTGGACTCATCGGTGCACTCTTGGTCGGTGCAGCCGTAGGACGGAGTCTGGCATTTGGCTGGGATGTTCCGGCGGTTGCGGTACACCACATGGAAGGTCACTTACTGGCACCCTTTTTGGAGCCAAACCCGCCATCGTTTCCCCTGTTGGCACTGCTTGTTTCAGGGGGACACACCCTCTTGATAGATGTCGAAGGGGTGGGACGCTACCGGATTTTGGGAGAATCGCTCGATGATGCCGTGGGCGAGGCTTTTGATAAAACCGCAAAACTTTTGGGTCTTGGGTATCCGGGTGGGCCTGCCTTGGCTGCGTTGGCTGAGTCTGGCAATCGGTCTCGGTTTGTCTTTCCCCGTCCCATGACCGATCGTCCCGGACTCGATTTCAGTTTCAGCGGCCTCAAAACGTGTGCGGTCACCACACTGCGACGCGAAGGCAACGACCCACAGACCCGCGCAGACATTGCCTATGCTTTTCAGGAGGCCGTCGTGGATACACTCGCCATCAAATGCCAGCGTGCGTTGCGCCAAACGGGTCGGCGTCGTCTGGTGGTGGCCGGGGGGGTGGGTGCCAACCATGCTTTGCGGGCACGCCTCACGGACTTGGTTGCACAAGAAGGCGGGAGCGTTCATTATCCACGCCTTGCTTTCTGTACAGACAACGGTGCCATGATTGCCTTGACAGGCTGGCTTCGTCTTCGGGCGGGTGTCCGTGAACCGCTCTGCATTCGGGCCTTGGCACGTTGGCCGCTGGACACATTGTCTACTGTCAGCGAACCTTGACGATCACTGCGATAGACGATAACTACCTATCCCCTCCCCTATTCAGGTCACTGTCCCTATGTCTGCTCTCCTCTGTGGTTCCATGGCGTACGATACCATCATGGCATTTCACGACCGGTTCAAGAATCATATTCTGCCGGACAAAGTGCATATGCTGAACATTTCTTTTCTGGTTCCTGAACTTCGGCGTGAATACGGTGGGTGCGCGGGCAATATCGCATACAACCTAAACCTGCTGGGTGAGACCGCGATGCCCATGGCCACGGTGGGCGAGGATTTTGGGCCGTATGCAGCCTGGATGGATCGCTGTGGGATTAGCCGTCGCTATATCAAAGTGGTCGAACGTACCTACACGGCCCAGGCGTTTATTACCACGGATCAGGATGATAACCAGATTACTGCCTTTCATCCGGGGGCGATGTCTTTTTCTCACTACAATCGTGCCGATGAGGTCGAGGGAATACGGATTGCAATTGTCTCTCCTGACGGCCGAGAAGGGATGATCGAACACGCACGCCAATTGGCGAGCGCCAACATTCCCTTTGTGTTCGATCCGGGCCAGGGTATGCCCATGTTCGATGGTGCTGACTTGCTTTCTTTTCTTGATCTTGCGACCTGGGCGACTTTCAATGACTATGAAGCTGCTTTGTTGCGAGATCGTACTGGAAAGTCGTTGTACCAATTGGCAGAACGTGTGGAGGGCTTGGTTGTTACCCGTGGCGGTCAGGGTTCAAGCCTTTACCTCAGAGATCGATGCATTGAAATCCCTGTGGCTCCTGCGCGTACCATTGCTGATCCGACTGGCTGCGGTGATGCTTTTCGGGCTGGATTTTTGTATGGCTTGCTAGGGGGACTGGATCTGGAAAATGCCGCACGTATTGGGGCTGTGATGGGGGCCATTAAAGTAGAACACAAGGGCACCCAAAACCACAACGTTACGCTGGATGAGATTCGCGATCGATTCCGTGAGGCTTTTGGATACGGTTTCTGAGAGAAAAGCATTTGACTTTCAGCTTGCCCCTCTCCTGAAAGGCAGAGGGGTGGCAGGGGGAGGGGCAGTCTGCTGGTTTTAACTTGTTTTTGATTCGTACCTGAGCAGTTACGATTGAGGACTGACTATGTTGTACGAGATCCTCTACGCTGAGGCACACTCAGACTACACGGTTACCATTCGTTGGGCGGATGGTGCCCAAGGTACTGTGGATTTCACGTCGTTCGTTGCGCGTGGCAAAGTCTTTGAGCCTATGAGGGACGCTCTTTTCTTCGTGCGGGAGATGTGGGTTTTACCGCGTGGCCTTGGCTGATCATGGCCTTCAGATCTTGATTTCTCGGCTGATGGACTGCGTGCTGAAGTCTTTCCAAGGGACGAGGAGTATCCGTATGTGCAGAAGTTAGAACCTGTCCAGAAAAATGCTGAGTCATCCATTCAATCTCTCTGATCGAGAACGCCCTGTCCCAAAATAGGATGCGTTCCGAAAGTTGTGAGGTTTGCTCACACCGAGGCGCTCGACCATGCGGTTAGTGACTTCCGGCGATCCAGCCATTGGAGCAACACAAGCCCAGGTACAGCCGCCACTACACACAGGGAAAAGAAAACAGGCCAGCCTGTGGATTGCGCGAAAAAACCAGCCGGTGCTGCAATAAAAACCCGTGGTATCCCCATGATACCGGAAAGCAGTGCATATTGCGTTGCGGTAAAACAGCGATGGGTAAGACTCGCCATAAAAGCGGTGTAGGCCGCAGTCCCAAGACCACTCGTAAAGTTTTCAAGTGCTACCGCACACGCGAGCGCAGGCGTAACATGTCCCAATAGGGCCAATATCGAGAAACCAGCCGTCGAAACACCTTGAAGAATCCCAAACCACCACAACGATCGATGAATACCGATCCGCAAAATCCAAATACCACCCATCAAACCGCCCGCAACCGTTGCCCAAAAACCAAACAGCTTCACAATGGCACCGATCTCCGTCTTGGAAAAACCGAGATCCAGAAAGAACGGAGTCGTTAATTGGCTTGCCATGACGTCGCCAAGTTTGTAGAGCAAAATAAACAACAAGAGCCAAAGGGCGTTGGGACGCTGAAAATATTCCAAGAAAGGTTCTACAACGGCCTCACGAAGCGTCCCAGGACGACCCGCCAATAAGGGCGGTTCTGGGATGAGAAAACCAAGGGGTAGACACAGCGCCATCATTCCAGCCATGATCCAGTAGACCTCCTGAAAAGAAGTAAGATCCGCCAGAATCAGCCCCCCTCCTCCCGCCAACAACATCCCCACACGATAGCCATTGACCGCGAGCGAGGCACCCAGTCCTTGCTCCTCGTCGGACAATATCTCACGGCGGTAGGCATCAATGACAACATCCTGGCTGGCCGAAAAGAAAGCAACCATGAGGGCTGCCAAAGCCATCCTAAGGGGTTGCTGGGCATGGCTGAAAGAGAGCCATAATAGCGCCACCACCAAACCACTTTGGGCAATCAAAAGCCATCCCCTGCGACGTCCTAAAGACAAGGGGGTGATGCCATCGCACAGAGGTGCCCAAAGAAACTTCAATGTATACGGCAATCCTACCAGACTGAACAATCCAATGGTCGCAAGATTCAGTCCCGATTCTTTCATCCATGCCTGGAGCAGTGATCCAGTCAGCAACAACGGCAAACCAGAGGCAAACCCCATCAGCAAAACAATCAACATGCGTAGGCTAAAAAGAACTGTGAGCCATTTGGGAGGATTCATTCTGTACCTCGTCCGAAGAGACGATCATAGCGTGCATTGTCCCCTGGATGCTGTTCATAGCAAGAAGCCACTGCAACCGGATGCCCCAAGGTCAGTAATTCACTGATTGTGACAAATCGATACCCTGCTTGTTGTATGAGCGGAATCATTATTCGCAGTGCCTCGCTGGTATGCCAACCGCGCCCATTGGCATGGGCAACGATAATGGCACCTGGACGGAGGGATCCCATCACTTGCTGGACAATTTGAAGGGCCGTTTGGTTTCTGTCTGGATCACCGCTCACAATACTCCACTGGATGGGGAGAAGCCCAGCACGCAGAACAGTACCTAAGGCATTCGTATCACATGCACCGTAGGGAAACCGGAAAACCATTGGCAAGGATGGAATACGTTTCTCTTCGTCCTTTGCAAGGGCTGTGGCGCATGGTAAATGCAACAATCGATCTCGAAGCAGTTCGTATTGTACTTGTGTCCATTGGATCTGTTCTTCCCTCTCGGTTCCACGCAAGACGCGCAGGTTGCCATGCGTCCAGGTATGATTGCCAATCTCGAACAAAGGATCAGCCATGAGTTGCATAGCCCGTTCTGGATGGGAACGCATCCACTTTCCACCCGCGAAAAAGGTGGCATGAACCTTTTCGGCACGGAGAAGATCCACCAATTCTCCGTCATATCCTGAAACTTCGTGAGCACTTTCACACAAATCGAACGTAAGGGCAATAACCTTGCTACTCTGGTTCGGTACCACGGATCGTATAGAAAGGGCTGCTTGATTCTCGATCGACAGCGGCATTTCTCTGGGAATTCTCCGCTCCGGTGGTGTGTGATCCGGAGAGGGAAGAGTGCGAACGATTCGTTCGGTGGGTAGGCCACGTAGTGCTTCTGGACTCCAACAGGTCTCTAGGATCGTGGCAGCCTGGATATCGGGTGCAAAAAGCAAGAAGGCTGCGCACAAAGTACCCAGCAACGAAGAGTCCTGTTTCAAGATACCTCCACAGGGTGGGGAGAGGGAATCGTCTGGGATTGCGTTGCGTCACGATCCTATATAGCTTAAGCCACATAAAAAGAGGATAAGTCAAAAGATCAACCCCTCCCCCAGCCCCTCCCCGAGTCATCGGAGAGGGGCTTGATCGGAAAACCAGGCAATCATATGGTTAGGTCATCAACAAATTGCGGATCTTTGCGTCCAACGAAATGGAGATAGGGGTATTGGCCAAGGCAGTGAAAAACGGATCACGGTCTACTTCAGTCGTCACTGCTTTCGCTTCACCGACCAAAAGAACATGGACACCCGACCCATCGACCACCATACGGTATTCCACTTTCCCAAGGCTAATGCGGGTCTGAATACACCCCCATTTGCATTCCCGCGCCAAAGCGAGCGCGGCCTCTTTTTGCGTGTGGTTCCAGCCCTTCTGGGTCGGCAAAAACAATTCACGGAGCGGGAGGGGACGAGCGGGTGGTGGCCCCAAATCGATGCCCGTTTGGGCCATGCGTTGTGCCATTGCCGCCATGCGGTACGAGATGGCAGCTTGTACAAGCGCACTCTGGCGCACCCCAAGCGGAAGACCCAACCAGCCCTCTCGTGCTGCGAAAAGAATGGCCGCTGCGAGGTAATTGGCTTCTGTGAGCAGAGGGTGTTTATACTCTAACCCAAGTTGCCACCTATCAGGCGACGAAGACCGCATAAGAAATATGATATTTCAGGCTGCGAATTGAAAGCTGTGAGCCAGGACAAACAGAACTGCTTTTAATTCAAAACCAGCACTGGTAACTGCATGAATCGTCTTCGGAAACATGCCTGTAATCATACTATTTGCTGTTTCT
>CAIJYR010000206.1 GCA_903824965.1 uncultured Thiotrichales bacterium | reverse complement strand
TCTCGTCCATTTTACTTCCCCATCGGCAACCAATAGATTGATTACTATAAGGCTACATTAATCCATTACCTCTTGGAAGGATTCTGATGGTGGTCATAGGTGGCAACTTGGGTTAATTTATGCGATTAGTAATCATTAGTAATCATTATTTTAATAATAAACACTACTAACCATAATCATCAAAATCAACTTCAATCATCAACATCAACTTCAAAAGCTCAACCCTCTCCCCCAGCCCCTCCCCCGCTCACGGGGAAGGGGTTTAGTACAAAATCGTTTATATCGCAAGCGTTTCTAATACGCGGAATGCTGCATCCTGCTCTGCCCTGCGGCGGGTAGAACCAACGCCAAGAAAAACCTCTGAAAGAGATTCAATGCGACACGATACCTGAAAAACTTGATCGTGGTTCGTTCCGGTCTTGGATAATACCGAATACACCGGCAGCGTCTGATGCCGGGATTGGAGATATTCTTGAAGGCGACTTTTCGGATCTTTGATCGGATCTTTGACACACAGATCGGACAGAAAAGGATCCACCACGCGCAAGACGAAAACGCGACACGCCGCTATACCGGCATCCAAGTACACAGCAGCAATCAGGGCTTCCAGGGTGTTGGCCAGGATAGAATCACGGCGGTATCCACCCGTTTTGACTTCACCACACCCCAACGTCAAATGGCTACCCAGCTCCAAACCCCTCGCAATCTCTGCCAGTGTGTCACGACGTACCAAAGTGGATCGCAATCGGGTGAGTTCGCCTTCGTTCGCGTCAGGGAATCGATGGTAGAGTGCTTCCGCGATGAGGTACCCCAGAAGCGCGTCCCCCAAGAATTCCATTCTTTCGTTGTGGGTGCCACCTGCACTGCGGTGGGTGAGTGCATGGGCCAAGAGTCCAGCATCGCTGAATCCATGGCCCATGACACGGGCAAGTTGTTCGAGATCACGGCTCAACGGACAACCTGGTGGTGAGAAAATTTCACCACAGCGTCCACGTTATAGGCTATGGGGACACGCACTTCATAATCCAGTCTCAAGGCAAAAGAACCATCCCCTTTTGGGTCTAATTGCAGATCCTCTTGGCGCACGCAGTTCACATTGTCTATTGACAAATTTCTAAAAAATTGCGTCGTAATATCAGCACTGGTTCGACTATTGTCCGCATCCCCCTTGATCGTATTGAGGGCTGTGGTCACTTTAAAATCGTCAAAATAGAGCGGGAAGAGGCGTACGGCGACCAAACCCACGAAACCAACCATGGCCAAGATGGCCATCACACCCCACATTCCCATGCCTCTTTGCGTTGTTTGCATTCTTGTCACCCCACACGTTAATGAATCGTAGTACCCATCCGACTCCATCCGACCCCACCGTTAGACCAATCCCAGTTCATCCAGATGAAAAACGCCTTTCCAACGATATTTTCCTCAGGAAGTGTGCCCCAATAACGACTGTCCCTGCTGTTGTCGCGGTTGTCGCCCATCATAAAATACTGATTTGGAGGAACCACCCAGTCTCCTTCCATAGAAAGATGACCAGGAATCTGCAGAATGTCATGATCAACGTCCCCCAGTCGTTCATGGAGACGATCGGATCCAGACATCAGCGCACCTTGACCAACGCCTTGGTAAATATTGGTCTGGACAGCGTCTACTTTGGTGCCATTGATGGTCAGGGTTTTATTGTGATACCCGATACGATCCCCAGGCAGCCCCACGACACGCTTAATAAAGTCTACACTGGGATCCTCAGGGTAACGGAAAACCACGATGTCGCCTCGTTTTGGTTCTCCAATCGGAATGATCTTTTTGTCCAGGACGGGCAGCCGAATACCATAGGAAAATTTATTGACCAAGATAAAATCTCCAATCAATAAAGTCGGCATCATCGATCCCGATGGAATACGGAATGGCTCTACGAGAAAAGATCGCAACAGCAGCACAATCAGCAGAACAGGGAAGAAAGAACGCGCTATCTCCACCAACATCGGTTCTGGTTTGATAGGTTTTCCTGTTGTTTGGTCACGCCGATGCCGCGCAAAGAAAACGGCATCTGCGGCCCAGACCATTCCAGTAAGAAAAGTAGCACTGACCAAAACCACTGGGAAGTTAATGTTCATTGTTTTTTGTATGCCAAGGAAAGGGTTGCTCAAAGGAAATTATTTTCTGCCCACTTGGAGCACTGCCAAAAATGCCTCTTGGGGGATATGCACCGATCCGATCTGTTTCATGCGTTTTTTGCCTTCCTTCTGGCGTTCCAAGAGTTTCTTTTTGCGTGTAATGTCGCCACCGTAACACTTAGCAAGTACATTCTTCCGCATGGCCTTCACGGTACTACGCGCAATGATATGGGCACCAATGGCCGCTTGAATGGCCACATCAAACATTTGACGCGGAATGATGTCTTTCATTTTCTCCACGAGTTCACGGCCATGGTGGTAGGCCTGATCACGGTGGATAATCACGGAGAGCGCATCGACCCGATCGCCATTGATGAGAATGTCAAGTCGAACCAACAACGCCGCACGAAAATACGCAAAGTGATAATCCATCGACGCATAGCCGCGACTGATCGACTTGAGTCGATCGAAGAAATCGAGCACCACCTCATTGAGTGGCAGATCATACGTCAACGATACCTGATTCCCCAAATACTGCAACTTCTGCTGGGCACCCCGCTTTTCTTCGCACAAGCCGATGACTGCTCCCAGGTAGGTCGGTGGTGTCAGCAGGTTTGCCTGAATAATGGGTTCACGGATCTCTGCGATCTGGCCTGGTTCGGGCAATTTGGCGGGATTGTCGACCTGTACAACCTCACCAGCCGTCGTCAGTACCTCATAGACCACGGTGGGGGCCGTTGTCACCAGGGCAAGGCGATATTCTCGCTCCAAACGCGCCTGGATGATCTCCATGTGCAACAACCCTAGAAAACCACATCGAAACCCAAAACCGAGTGCCACCGACGTCTCTGGCTCGTAAAACAAGGCAGCATCGTTGAGACTGAGCTTGGCAAGGGCCTCTCGAAAGGCTCCATAAGCATCCGATTCCACAGGAAACATGCCCGCAAAAACATTCGGCTGCACCTTTTTAAAGCCCGGCAAAGAATCCGCTGCCGGATGATCAGCGTCCGTGAGGGTGCCGCCCACAGGTGCTCCATGGATTTCTTTGATGCCAGCAATGACAAACCCCACTTCTCCCACCCCAAGCCCCTCGGTGGAAAGCCGTTTTGGGGTAAAAACACCGACATTTTCTACCTGGTAATTGCGCCCCGTGCACATGACCTTGATTTTCTGACGCGCTGTTAGACAGCCCTGCATTACGCGCACAAGGGAAATCACCCCCACATAGTTGTCAAACCAAGAGTCGATGATCAGTGCTTGGAGGGGTGCCGTGAGATCACCACGCGGTGACGGAAACCGCGTGATAATCTGCTCTAACAGTGCCTGGATACCAAAACCCGTTTTGGCGCTGACTTGCACCGCATCGGTTGCATCGATCCCAATGATCTCCTCGATCTCTTTGATGACTCGTTCGGGATCAGCATTCGGCAAGTCGATTTTGTTCAGGACAGGCAACACCTCAAGCCCTTGTTCGAGCGCGGTGTAGCAGTTGGCAACGCTTTGCGCTTCGACGCCTTGTGCCGCATCCACTACGAGCAGGGCACCCTCGCACGCCGCCAAGGATCGAGAGACCTCATAGGAAAAATCGACGTGGCCGGGGGTATCGATCAAATTCAACTGGTAGGCACACCCATCTGCGCCCTGGTAGTGGAGGGAGACGGACTGCGCCTTGATGGTGATGCCCCGTTCTCGCTCCAAATCCATAGAATCGAGCACTTGCGCGGACATCTCGCGGTGCGTCAAACCGCCACAATGCTCGATGAAACGATCGGCGAGGGTGGACTTACCGTGATCAATATGGGCGATAATCGAAAAGTTGCGGATATACTTCTGGTCGAACACGAAATCCCAATCCTACGACAAAGGAAACAAAAGGCACCCCCCAGGCCACGCTCGGCCCAAGAATAAGGTGTTGAACAGACAGGCTCCCATCGGGCAGCGGTTTCCCACAGGCCCATGAGCCATATACCTGCATTATCGGCTCTATGCCCTGGCTTAGCAACGGTCTACACTGCGGCATCCTGCCTATGTCCCGTTGCCCCCTTTCTTAGCGTGCGCTAGATGACGTTTTCCCCCCAACGCCTCTACGAATCGAAACTCTCGCAGCTGCCCCGTGCCTCACGCTGGTGGATAGCGTACAGCGGCGGCCTCGATTCGCATTGTTTGTTACACGCGATCACGGAATGGGCACCCAAGCTCCCCCCCCTCACAGCAATTCATGTGAACCATGGCTTGAACCCCTCTGCTGCACAATGGGCGGCGCATTGTGCCTCAGTGTGTGCAGAGCGGCAGGTACCCTTCCAAAGCTTGGAGGTCAAAGTGACCCCCAACCCAGGAGAAAGTCTAGAAGCGGCTGCTCGCACGGTACGCTACAGCGCCTTGGCCCACTGCATGGGGTCTGGGGACGTGCTGCTTACGGCACACCACCAAGACGATCAGGCAGAAACCCTGCTGCTTCAGTTGTTACGAGGCGCTGGGCCTCGTGGACTCGCGGCGATGCCTGTTTTGGTGCCGTTTTATGCAGGGTACTTGGCGCGGCCCTTGCTCGACGATTCCCGATCGGCGTTGTTGGCCTATGCCCGATCGGTTGCGCTTTCGTGGATCGACGACGACAGCAATGCAGAACTGCGTTACCAACGCAATGATCTACGCCATCGGGTTTTTCCTGTGTTGTTGAAACGCTGGCCCGGCCTCTCCGCGACCCTCGCTCGATCGGCCTCTCACCAAGCAGAAGCCGCCCAGTTGCTCGATGTGCTGGCCGCCCAAGACCTGCACACACTCCTCGGCCCAGAACCCAACACGGTACAGATACCCGCACTCCTTGCCCTCGGAGCAGCACGGGCACGCAATGCACTGCGCTACTGGATCCGCACTACAGGGCACGACACGCCCACCGCCTCTCTGATCGAGCGGCTATTAGCAGAAGTGGTCTTGGCCAAACGGGACGCAATCCCCTTGCTGACATGGTGCGATACCGAAGTGCGCCGCTACCGAGACTTGCTCTACCTGATGCGACCCGCGCCCCCCCTGCCAGGCCCGACATGGGCCATAGACTGGGCAGATCTGAACACGCCGCTCGAACTCCCCTGGGGGACATTGACGGCACAATGGCGGGTGGGTGCGGGGATCGCGGAATCTGCGCTCGCACAAGGGGTCACGGTGCGTCTGCGACGTGGTGGCGAGCGATGTCGCTTCGTGGGCAACCCACACCATCGCCCCCTCAAAGACTTCTGGCAGGAAGCAGGCATCCCCCCTTGGGAACGCCTACGCACACCCCTGCTGTTCTTGGGGGAGATGTTGGTGGCTGTCTCGGGACTTGGGGTATGCCACGACTTCCAGACACCCCCAGGAGAGAGAGGTGTTGTGATCGTCTACGCCAACAAGCGCCTGCGCAACAACACCGTAGAAACATACAACGCAACGGCGGTGTAGCCCAGGAGTACCAGCAAGTGTAGTACCAGCGAGGCGGGCATTATCGCCCCCACGACCATGGGCCGTACCAATGCCACCGCGTGGGCCAACGGCAACGCCGAGGCAGCCATCTGGATGGCAGGTGCCAAGCCTTCCAAGGGGAAAAAGATACCACTCAAGAGCAGCATGGGGGTGAGGAGCAGAGTGGAATAATACAGAAAGAAATCATAGCGATGTGCCAAGGCCGTGACCACCAAGGCCATAGACGCAAAACACAAGCCCGTCAGAAACAAAATGGGCAACGCCAAGATCGCAATCGGATCGTGCACCACCCCCAAAATGACCATGACGACCAAAATGGCAAACGCAGACATCGTGCCTTTGGTGGCAGCCCACATCGCCTCTCCCAAAACGATATCGTCAACCGCGAGGGGGGTGCAAAGCATGGCGTGCCAGGTTTGCTGGACACTGAGACGGGTATAGGCAGAGTACAACCCCTCAAAGGTCGCGGTATTCATGGCGCTGGAACACACAACGCCAGAAGCGAGAAAGGCAAGATAAGACAGGCCATTGACCTGTCCCATAAAGCCACCCAACCCATAGCCCAAGGCGAGGAGCATCAACAACGGTTCCCCGAAGTTACCGAGCACTGCAGGCCCTGCCAATTTGCGCCAGACCCGCAGGTTGCGCCGCCAGACAACGATCCAACGTCCGCTCAGAGAGGGGAGAGACCAGTCGATCATTTGCGCGGCTCCTCATGCAATTCACGACCCGTGAGCTTTAGAAAAACATCCTCCAGACTCGCGGGACGATGAATAAACCACAGATCGGGGCGTGTGGTGAGATCGGCGAGCAATGCCTGGTCATCCGTGGTGTAACAAAAGACCGTTTCACCGACTTGTTCGGTGCGGGAGGCAAGGTGCTGACCGTGCGAAAGACGCCAGGTTTCTACCCCAGGGCCATGTACCTCAACCACGCGCGGTTCGATGTGTGCGGCAATCAGTTCTCTTGGACTGCCGAGCGCCAAGACACGCCCCCGATCCAAGATGGCGAGACGATCGCAGAGCCTCGCGGCTTCTTCCATGTAGTGGGTAGTGAGCACCAACGTAGTGCCCGTCGTGAGGAGAGACCGCAGGCGCTGCCAGATGAGCTGGCGTGCTTGGGGATCGAGTCCGGTGGTGGGTTCGTCCAAAATCACGAGATCAGGACGATTGACCAAGGCGCGGGCCAGGGTCAACCGTCGACGCATCCCCCCGGAGAGTTGCAGTACCCCTGCGTTCGCCTTGGCGGTCAAGGAGGCCAATTCGAGTAACTCAACCACCCGCGCCTCTAGATCCGCACCGCGCAATCCGAAATAACTGGCATAGGTGTAGAGATTCTCCACGACGGTGAAATCCGGATCCAGGCTGTCCTGTTGCGGCACAACCCCGACACGGGCACGCATGGCTCTAGCTTCTTGTGGGATCCCATACCCCAGGACTTCGATGTTCCCGCTGGTCGGGTGGGTATGTCCGAGGAGAAGACGGAGCGTTGTGGTTTTGCCTGCGCCGTTTGGCCCTAGCAGACCAAAACACTCCCCACGACGCACATCGAGATCAATGCCATCCACCACCGTATCTGTGCCGTAGCACTTGGTCAATCCGCGCAAACGTATGGCTGTCATGAGGAGGCTGCATGCCGTTGGGGTTGGGGAGCGTTGTGAGGCGCTAGGCTTGTGGCGTGTGACTTGCTTTCGCAGCATCCGGGGCGGGTGCAGTTTGTGCGGAAATTTTTGTCCACAGGCCGTGCAATCGCTGGAATTTGTCGTTGTGCGCTTGTAGTGCCACTGGAACGCGATCCAGATAGGTCTTGGCACGCGCCAAAAG
The DNA here is from genome assembly GCA_903824965.1 of uncultured Thiotrichales bacterium. Lineage (GTDB taxonomy): Bacteria > Pseudomonadota > Gammaproteobacteria > CAIRSR01 > CAIRSR01 > CAIRSR01. The sequence goes on along the minus strand of CAIJYR010000206.1, from coordinate 2,910 downwards.
GTCATCGCGTCGCCCCTGTTTTTCCATAATCATGAGCAGTACGCGTGCCGCATTGATGTTGAGGGTGTGGTTGAAAGGCATTTCCCCTGCGGCTTTTTCCAACACGGCTTGTCCTTCGTTCAATTTCCTTTCTTGAATGAGGCGTACCCCTGCATTGTTTGCTGCGGCCACTTTTGCACGCAGATCACTGATGAATCGAGTGCCGGTCTCGGCCATGCCAAGGAGAGAAAAGACCTCTCTCGCTTGATCCATGACAATGGTATCTTCGATGTGGTGCAGGACAACGTGCGTCATGATGGCAGCGGCTTGCAGATCTCGATCGTAGGCATGACACAACCGTGCCAACGCAATGGCCAAATCAGGCAACAAAGTAGCTCTGGCCTCTTGATAACTTCCGATGGCATCTTCCAAGACCCGCGCTGCGGCGTCGGAGAGTTTCATGTTGTGACAGACCGAGGCTTCAGAGATAGAAAGTGCTAAAATGGCCTGCGCGTTGCCAAGGTATTGTTTACGGGCATCTTTGAGTATTCGGCTGGCATCCTTGGTATTGCCGCGCTGCATGAGTACCTGTCCCAATCGGGCAGCGTCATTCGGGTCTCGGTACACAGAGAAACGCCCCAAACGGATGGCAGTACGGTAGGCCATTTCAGCCGATACGAGGTCGTTGCTGCGCAGACTGACTTCACCGAGCATTTGGGAACGTCGAATCGATCGAGGGGCAAGCTTGGTCACGGCAAGCAGCGTTTCTAGGGCTGCTCGAGGATTTCCGCTGGCTTGTTGGACGCGTGCCAGCCAGTCGTAGGCCTCGCTGTAGAGACTGTTTTCGGCGATCAGTGCGGTGAATATCTTGGTGGCTTCTGCATAGTCTCCGAGGTAATAGCGTACCTGGCCTCGTCCCAACTTAACCCAGAATACATCACGCATACGGGTTGCGGTCTCTAAGACTTCACCCGCTGCCTCGAACTGACTCATACGAATCAACAATTCTACATGGATTTGCATTAATTCAAACGCGTAATCGGGTTTCTCTTGGATTTGTTTTTCTAGCATGTGCACTGCACGGGCTAGATCACCGTTGCGTATGACGCGCTCAATGTCAACCAAAACTTCTTTACGATCGAGCAAACGACCCAAACGATCTTGTAGCATTTGACGGGTAATAGGTTTGATCAGATAATCATCCGGTCGGTATTCCACCGCACCAAGTACCATGGCAATGGTGGATTCTGCGGTGATCATGGCAAACACCGTACTCAACCCGATCAACTGGCGTTGTTTCGCCTCCTCAATGATTTGCATTCCATCGCGTCCTTCACCGAGATTATAGTCACACAGAATAATGTCGTACGCACGTCCTTCCATCCGTCGGATGGCTTCGTCACCATCTGCAGAAAAATCGACGGTTGCAACCCCCAGGGTGGCCAACATTTGGCGCAGGTTACTCCGTACCGCACTCATGTCGTCAATAATAAGAATGGTTTTGGTACGCAGGTCAGAACTCATGTACAAGATTCTCGTTTTTGTGGTAAAGGACGCTGGACGATGCAAAGACCTGAGGCTAGGGAGATCACCTGCGTGATTTCTAGAGAGAGGCTGTGTGATGCTGCGGCTTCCTGTCGATATCTTCTGCTGATCCTAGATCGGCAGATTCTACACCATGGATGAGGGGGATGTGCAAGGCAAGTGCACAACCGTTCCGAGCAATCTAGGGCGGAAATTGCGCGGCCAAGACCGATGCACAGGCCCATTGCCCCCGTTCCGTGCGGTATTCCTCGGAGAGGATGCTCATGCGCACTGCGTCATAATAACGACCGTTGCGCCATATTTCATCACGCAGCACCCCTTCGCGAACAAAGCCTACCTTTTCGTAGACCCGCACAGCGTTTGTCTGTGCCGCGTTTACCCCAAGCCAAACCTTGTGGAGGTGTAAGACCTCAAAAGCCCATGCCAACAACAGCTGTGTCGCTTCGGTACCGAATCCTTGGCCCCACCATTGTTTTTCGCCGATGAGGATGCGCAACTCTGCCGATCGCGCCACCGGATTGATGCCATGGAGACCGCAGATGCCAATCAAGGCATGTCCCTCCCGTACACAGAGTGCCAGTTCTTCTTCGGCGGAGGAGGCAATCATGGCCTCAAAGAGGCGCTCCATGGTCTCTAGGTGCGCGGGGAACGCACCCCGATACAAATAGCGCGTGACCTCGCGATCGCTTGTCCAGGTCAAAAGGGCTTGTAAATCAGCACGTGTCAGCCCACGCAAATAGGTACGACAACCCGTGAGGAAAGGCGTGTCCATCGGTCACCCCAGACGCCGATCGAGTCGCCGATAGCCAATGGCCTCTGCGAGGTGGGCCGTGGCAATCTCGGCGCTGCCCGCCAAGTCTGCAATGGTACGGGCAACCCGCAAAATACGGTGGTACGCACGTGCAGAAAGACCAAGACGTTCTACGGCGCTCTCCAGCAAATCGTGATCGGTTGCAGTCAAACGGACGACCTGTTCCAAGGCGCGTCCTCGCAGCTCAGCGTTCATGCGACCACTGCGTTTGATCATGCGATCACGCGCACCCTCGACACGTTTACGCACGACGGCGCTGGTTTCTCCGTCGGACGGGCTGCCCACACGCAGGGCGTCCCGTGGTGGCGGGCCAACCTCAACATGCAGATCAATGCGATCCAAAAGGGGCCCAGAGATCCGTCCACGGTAGCGGGCAACGGCATCGGCACTACAGTGGCAGCGCCCGTTTTGATCCCCCAGGTAGCCGCAGGGACAAGGGTTCATCGCGGCCACGAGTTGAAAACGGGCAGGCAGATCCGCTTGATGTGCCGCACGGGAAATCGTAATACGTCCGGATTCGAGCGGCTGGCGCAGCACTTCTAGGACGCGACGATCAAACTCTGGCAATTCATCTA
>CAIJYR010000205.1 GCA_903824965.1 uncultured Thiotrichales bacterium | reverse complement strand
CAGCTTTCAATTCGCAGCCTGAAATATCATATTTCTTATGCGGTCTTCGTCGCCTGATAGGTGGCAACTTGGGTTACTTACCACCCCAAACAATTTCACCCTGGATTCGATTCATCTCTTCAATGGTATTATCAAAACTGCTTACCTCTATCCCCAGCTTACTGTCAATATCTGCCGGTATAAGCGTTTTGCATCGTGTTTTCCGTTGTGCACCCTCTAGCTTGATAAGATTCTCTGACGCAACATAAACACGTACTTTCTCAGGACTAAGGAACTCATCTCTGCAATATCCTTCTCGATCAGCAATCGTGTGCAGCCTCTCACCTCCCTGGTTAAGCATAATCATTGTATTTAATTCCTTGATAATATAATCGCTATGGGTCGTGATAAAAACCTTGATGCCTATATTCACCAGTCGTGAGAACAGACGTGCAATTCTCCGTTGGTTTTCAGGGTGTAGGTTCAACTCCGGCTCATCAACCATAAGCAAGTCACCAGGAGCTGCGATATGCTTGAGATAGAATCCGATATCAAGCAAAGATCGTACGGCACTTGAACTTTCCACTAATGAAAGCCTTATGTGTCTATTTGCTGAAGGAATATATTGAACCTCGCCATTCTTGCTCACTTTATATTCACCACCAACAATATCATGGAATGAAGCGAGAATCTCTTTGTGGGATTTTGAAATAAAACTTTCTTTGTGTGTTATGTTCGGTAAATCGCGAATAAAGTCTACATTTCTCCGAACCGCAATTGGATATTCACCACTGAATTTCCCTAATAGTTGAGCAGGATGAAGTTTTACTGACTTATTTCCTAGCATTTCGAGCAACCGATTCCTAGTAAAGTCAAGCTCTTTCTGGAAAATAGCAGCACCTGTTCGTTCAGCACTGGCCAGAAAAGGCTTTGGTATTAGAGTGTTCATGATGGCTTCGCCCATTGCATCGTTAATCATGCTCTTAATAATGTTGCGCGGAGGTACATCGTCGCTCGATTTATCGACCACCAAGCTAACCTCCAGAGCATCACCGTTCACAGCAGACTGAATACTCAACACGGTTCTTTCAGCAGTGCCCAATTTCATTCTAATCTTCTGATCTGGAACCGGATCAGTTTCTGTGCCCTCAAAAGAAATGGATAGAGCTGATTCATTAAAAAGGTTAGTATTACCAGCAAACACCATGTGAAGTATCTTGGAATAATTCTCTGATGCATCTTTGAGATATTTTGATATATCCTTCTTATGAGAGATAATATCGACAGAAACAGAACCGTCCGCAAATAACTTATCAATCATATTGTCTAAGATCTCAAAATCTGCATTTGACCGTAAATAATCCAATAATCCATAAGTTGCATGTGTAATGTAAGATTTGCCCGTGTTGTTCAGTCCGCAAATAATCGTCAGTTCTCCGAGCGTGAATTCAGCTTGTTTAATGACGCCAAGATCTTTAACGGTAATCTTCATGTCGTTGTTCTTCTTGAGAGCTAAGAATATATCGGACGAATATGGGTAGGTGTCTGTGTAACCAGTAGAGGCAGCACCTCCTAATGTCTACGTTGGACGATATACGTTGCAAGCCAGCGTAACACGTCTGCCGATGCACCGAAAACCGTCAAACGCTCCAGTGCCTCTTCTTGAAGCTCTAGGGCGCGTTCTTTTGCGGCTGAGAGGCCCATAATGGACGGATAGGTCGATTTCTGATGGGCAACATCGGAGCCTTGCCGTTTGCCAAGGACAGTGGTCTCTCCTTCGACGTTCAGGACATCATCTTGGATCTGAAAGGCGAGACCAATGCACTTGGCGTAGTGATCGAGTCGTTCGTGGTGCTCTGGATCAACCCACGGACATGCGTAGATACCCAGCAAAACACTCGCACGGATGAGTGCGCCGGTTTTGTGGATGTGAAGCAGTTCCAATTCGGGTAGGGTGAGTTCTTTGCCTTCGGCAGCCAAGTCCAACGCCTGACCACCCGCCATGCCTCGCGATCCAGAGGCCAACGCCAAGGTTTCTACCATCCGAAGTCGGTCTTCGTGGGGGGCGCGGGGGGCGTGACCCAGCACATAAAAGGCCAGCGTCTGCAATGCATCGCCTGCCAACAGCGCAGTCACTTCATTAAATGCTTTGTGACAGGTCGGCCTCCCTCGACGCAAATCGTCATCATCCATGAGGGGAAGATCGTCGTGTACCAAAGAGTACGCATGGATGAGTTCCACAGCACAAGCACCCGGATCGAGACCTGCTGGATCGACCCCCAGTGCGCGACCCGTCCCGTAGACGAGCAACGGGCGCACCCGTTTTCCACCCCCCAAGGTCGCATAACGCATGGCTTGGTGGAGATCCGTCGGGACGGTGTGGGCGGGAGGCAACCAGTGCTGCAACTTCTCTTCGAGGCGGGCTTGGCAGTGTGCAACAAAGGCGTTGACCACGGAGAGAGGCTCATCCACCTGTGTCATCAATATCTCCGAGAAACTCTGCCCTGAGGCGTGGGGAGGAAAGGAGACGGTTTTGGATAACCGTCTGTTAAAGGTGCAGGTCTCCCTTACGGGTCTGGCGACGGGTATCTGCAATAAACCCGCTTGTCATTGGGACAGGCACTGATGGGCTGCCATCGATTTTTCTAAGTGCGATTTTTCGCAGCCCCCTCCCTCTGGGTGTCTTTTTGGGCGTATTCTACAATGGAATCGTGATTTTCGTAGCCACGCAGTGCTTTGTGTTCCGTGCCTCAGGCGCGACGAATGCGCAAGCATAACGACACATCGACCGATCGACCGATCGAATCAACGAGAGAGCACACCATGGAACTGAAGGGTAGCAAAACCCACGACAATCTAAAAGCCGCCTTTGCCGGGGAATCCCAGGCCAATCGCCGCTACCTGTATTTTGCGAACAAGGCCGATGTTGAGGGATACAACGATGTCTCTGCCGTCTTCCGTTCGACCGCCGAGGGCGAGACAGGCCACGCCCATGGCCACCTAGATTACATCGCGATCGTAGGCGATCCAGCAACGGGTCTCCCTATCGGAGACACGGCGGATAACTTGCGTGCCGCCATTGCGGGTGAAACCCATGAGTACACAGACATGTACCCTGGCATGGCCAAGACGGCACGAGAAGAAGGCTTTGAGGAGATTGCGGATTGGTTCGAGACCCTTGCCAAAGCAGAGCGTTCTCATGCCAACCGATTCAAAAAGGCATTGGATAATTTAGGGTAATACGTACACTCCCCTCGATCAAGGCTGAGTTCAAGGCTGGGGCCAAGGCTGTGGTCAGGGTCGAGGGGGTTGACGGTTTGGCACGGCATTCACGATATGGGAGCCACCATGCTAGCACCTACCGAAGATCAGGCAGACGAGGAGAGCGGACGTCATCCACTCGATTGGCACAATCCTGAGTTTTACCATGAGGACGCACTGTTTGCGGAGATGGAACGGGTCTTTGATATCTGTCATGGTTGTCGGCGTTGTTTCAGTTTGTGCAATGCGTTCCCAACACTGTTTGATGCCGTGGATGACAGTGACAGTGGTGAGGTAGACGGTGTAGGCCGTGCAGTGTATTGGCAGGTGGTGGATCATTGCTATTTGTGTGATGTGTGTTATAGAACGAAGTGTCCCTATGTGCCACCGCACGAATTCGATCTTGATTTCCCACACCTGATGTTACGTGCCAAAGCGATAAAATTCGGCAAAGGAGCTTTGCCAATACGCGATCGTATCATCACCCATACCGATGCCATTGGAAAACTTGCGAGTATTCCTGTGGTCAGTTCGATCGTCAATGCGGTCAACCGTTCTGCCATAGGACGTAAAGTGTTAGAGGGTGCACTGTCCATTCACCCGGATGCTATTCTTCCAGAATACCACAGCGATACCCTCGTTCGTCGGATCAAGAAACGTCCTGCTGCGGTGATCGATGCTGTGCAGGAGGGCAGCACCACGACAGGGAAGGTGGTCTTGTTTGGAACCTGTTACGGCAATTACAACGAGCCGAGTGTCGGCGAGGATCTCGTTGCGGTTTTTGAGCACAACGGTATCCCCGTACACCTCCTAGAAGACACCCGTTGTTGCGGAATGCCAAGAATGGAGCTGGGGGATCTGCTTGGGGTAGCAGCTGCTAAAGAGCATAATATCCCTCGTTTGCTCGCGATGGTAGAAGCGGGTTGGGATTTGGTGGCACCAATACCTTCCTGTGTGCTAATGTTTAAGCAAGAATTGCCCTTGATGTTTCCCCACGATCCCGATGTTGCCAAAGTCAAGGCAGCCTTTTTTGATCCGTTTGAGTATTTGATGCTGCGCCATAAAGACAAGCTTCTGAATACGGATTTCAAACGGTCGCTTGGAAAGGTTGCGTACCATGTGCCCTGCCATCTGCGTGTCCAGAATATTGGACTGAAGACCCGCGACTGTCTTCTGCTGATTCCGAACACCGAGGTGGAAACCATTGAGCGTTGTTCGGGCCACAACGGTACCTATGCTGTCAAAAGCGAATGTCACGAAACCTCCATGAAGATCGCGAAACCAGTCATTGCGCGTGTGGAGAGAGTAAATGCCGATTGGTATGGAAGTGATTGTCCCATGGCAGGTCATCAGATCGAAAATGGTTTGGGTCGGAAAAGTGCGCCGGTATCGCCCCTTACCTTACTGCGCATCGCCTACGGGCTTTAATAGGTGGAAAGATGAAGCACCTGACCCGATCGGATCTATACAGCCTGGAACAGTACGCAGCGGTGCGCGTACCCTTTCGGGCGAAGGTCATCGCCCACAAAAAGGCTCGTTTTGTACCTGTGGGGCCGAATGCGACCTTGCAGTTTGAAGACCGCCTCACCGTGCAGTACCAGATCCAGGAAATGCTACGTGTGGAACGTCTGTACCAAGCGGACGAGATCCAGGGTGAGCTAGATGCTTATAACCCGCTGATTCCCGATGGCGACAACTGGAAGGCCACTTTGTTGCTGGAGTATGCAAGTGCCGAGGAACGCCGTGACCACTTGGCGCAGTTGATCCACATTGAGGATCGGGTGTGGGTGCGGGTCGCATATTGTGACGCTGTCTATGCCATGGCCGATGAAGACATGGCGCGTGAAAACCAAGAAAAGACCTCTGCGGTGCATTTTCTACGTTTTGTGCTCACACCGACGATGATCGCGGCAGTCAAAACGGGTGCAGCCATCGCGCTGGGGATTGATCATGTGCATTATCACCATGCCGTGGATCCGATACCGGAGGATGCGCGTGCCTCGCTTGCGACCGATCTGGACTGAGAAAAAACCATGATGAAACGTATCTTGTTGCTGTGTTTGACCGTTCAGTGTGGGATGGCCTTGGCGGAGATTCACGATCCCATGGAACCGAGGGGTGGGACGTTTGTGCCTCCTCCTACGCAGACACCGGAAGCCTGGAAGGAGCAAACAACCGCTTTGCCTGCCTTCCCGCAGGAGGGGGATTTGGTGGAAGTGGCCACCGCGGGCACGGGAGAGTATCGATACCTGGTGGATACGCGCTCGCTACTGGTGGGTGAGGATCGTGCGGTGCGTTATACCGTAGTAACAACGTCTACGAGGGGTGCGCGGTCGGTGTTCCGCGAGGCGTTGCGTTGCGATACAGGGGAGTACAAAACCCTCGCTTACGGTCGCCAGGATGCTTTTCAGGAGGTACGCGATCCCGTTTGGCGCACCAACAGTGATGCGATTAATACTTCTTCGGCGATGGGAAGCTTTCGCAAAGAGGTGCGTGCGGCGTTGTGTGACGATGCCTACCGACCACGCACACCCGCAGAGATGGTAAAACATCTGCGCTATCCCTAAAAACAGCTAATTCGTATCTATCAAACGAGGAGCACATGGAGCGAAGCGTAGTGCGACGAGCCCCGCGTAGCCGTGAGGGCCGTACGTTTTGTCGATGTCCGCAGCCGTATCGCGGGCTGAGACAAAACGTAAGGCAACCGAGCACGGCGTAAAGCCATTT
>CAIJYR010000204.1 GCA_903824965.1 uncultured Thiotrichales bacterium | reverse complement strand
GCGATAATGAAGCCGCCCAACGTCTCAACGAGACCAGGACAGAACTCTTTCAATTTATTCACAAAACCCAACAACGCGCCGCCTGAGCAACACCTCACAGACCACCTTCGTTCAGGCTCATGTCAGGATTGGAAAATACTCACAGAGGCTTGTCCAAAATGTGAGAGATCCTGAACGAGAGGGGTGTTTCCAGCGTGAGGAGAGCTTGAAGATGCGAGGTTGACACTGCTCGCAAATCCTAACGCGTTGACAACAATGTGGTTATACGCTTCGTATGGCTTTATAATGGCGCATTGCACACATGCTGACCATGAGGCACTCGATGTCGCTCCAGCAGCACTCTCCAGTGTGTAGCCCGTGCTGCTTTTCCGCACGGTACATTCTGCCTGACGGTTCACTGACCTTTTTCCCAGGCGCGGTCAACTGTGTGAAGATCCATGGCGCTTAGCATGGGAACTGTCTTCCAACAAGTGAAGCGAAGAGACGCAAGGTTACAGTGCAAGTTTCAAGACTAAGGTTGGGCTGGAGACCGCTCTTGAACCAGCGCCATGCTGTCACGCGATACCCTGCCCAGACCCCTACCGTATGCACACATCTTTTTCGAGCGTGCCCTATCAGATTGAACGATAAAGACAATTTTGATGTGCCCGAACGAATAACCTTGCGATTTTTCTCTCGCATCATCAATGGGTTACAAAGATGTGTGCATACGGTAGGCCCAGACCCACGGTGTGCACCCTGTGCAATTGGAAGAAGAAACCTGTGGCTAGATGCCGTCTTGTTCACCACAAGGCAAGCGCGAGATTCTACGCATCTGCGCATCTGAAAACCTACAGCGAAAAAATAACAGTCTGAACATGAGTGCTAGGAATGGAAAATATGAATGCGTCGTGGTTGGTGTAGTGCCTATGATCGTCCTCACCAGATGCGAAGACCTTCTCTATCTTCTAGCATTACCCAAAAGACTTGAACATCGAATATCACGACTCACCAATCTACAAAGTACCTGCACCACTCTGTTTTGCTGTTCTTCACGAATCCCTACCCACAGGGGAAGACGAATGAGTCGTGCTGCTTGACGATTCGTAACAGTGAGTTCACCATGGGTTCTGCCATATTTCTGGCCAGCGACAGAGGAGTGTAGCGGTACGTAGTGGAATACAGACCAAATGTCATTGCGTTTGAATTCATCCAGTACCATTTGTCGATCGATCCACGGCGGAAGCAATACATAGTACATGTGTGCGTTGTGTTGGCATTCCTCAGGGATCGTGGGTCGATGGATAATGCCTTGCTTCTCAAGAGGCTCAAGGATTGTATGATAGTATTGCCAACTGGTTAGGCGTGTCTGGGTGATTTGCTGCGCTTGCTCCAGCTGCGCCCATAAAAAAGCGGCAATCAACTCTCCTGGTAGAAAGGAAGATCCCACCTCTTGCCACGTGTATTTATCCACCTCACCACGGAAGAATCGGCTCCGATTGGTGCCTTTTTCTCGGATGATTTCTGCGCGTAGCGCAAGCTCGGCATCATTGACCAGCAATGCACCTCCCTCGCCGGAAATGATGTTCTTCGTCTCGTGAAAACTATAGGCACCCAGATCACCAATGCTGCCAAGCGCACGGTGCTGGTAGCGTGACATTACCCCTTGTGCGGCATCCTCCACAACTTTTATTCTATATCTCCGCGCAATGTCCATAATGGCGTCCATTGCACAGGCGACACCCGCATAATGAACCGGAACAATGACCTTGGTTTTCTTTGTAATGGCTTTCTCAATATGTGCCTCATCCATGTTTAGGGTATCTTCATGGACATCGATAAAGACCGGAACGCCACCTCGTAAAACAAATGCGTTTGCCGTAGAAACAAAAGTATACGATGGCATGATGATCTCATCACCTACTTGGATGTCCAGTAGCAGTGCAGACATCTCAAGCGCAGCGGTACAGGAGTGTGTCAGGAGCGCCTTGTTACAACCAGTCTGTTCTTCGAGCCAAGCGTGACAACGTCTTGTAAATGGCCCATCGCCTGCCAAACAACCATTCGCATGGGCATCTGCAATGTAGCGCAGCTCCTGTCCCGTCATATGTGGCAAATTGAACGGAATGCGCCTATCAGATTCTTTCATGTTCTGTCTCGTGCAACGTATCATTGCGGATGATCATCCTACACCATTTAGAGGCCGTTCCATCTTGCTGGTATCCTTATCCCTGAAAACAATGAATTTAAACGAAAGGAATAAGAATCCAGCAACAACAGAAATAGCAATCGCCTGAACATATTGGTGTGGGTATCCAAGTTTGCCCACGAAAACGACCAGAAGAGCAATATTGATAGCATATCCGCAACAGTGAATCAGCAGATAGCGCACGCCCGATCCAAGTATACCTCCTTGATCCCTAAACGTGACATTCCGATGTCCAAGATACCCAATGGCTGCGCCAATGCCATAGAGGTATGTGACGGCCAAGGCAGGCGCAACCCCAAGCCTAGTGAGCAGCAAATACGCTAGATATCCAAGAAGGTTGGTTACAATACCAACGAAGACATAGCGGGCTAGCTGTGAAAACGACCCGCCCCTTGTGGGTATCGGGATATTATTCATGCACAAGGATCGCAAGACCAAAGCCTGTCTTTCCATATCCATTCCCATTGTAGAGCATATAGCGTTGCCCTTTATGATCAAAAACGAATGGGTACTCGATCATTTCTGAGTCCCAGCCTGTTAGGGACACATCCATTCCAGCCAATGAATCAAGTCGTTTCCAAGATCGTCCATCATCAGACTCTGCATACCAAATACGGTACGAGGATCCTCTCGATGAGAACCACATCTTCCAACGATCTTTATCATAGATCACTGACGGTCTTGATATTGCGTACTCTTGTTCATTGGCATAGTCAATGGCAACCAGTCCGTCTCTGTGCCAATGTACGCCATCCTTTGATTCTGCATATTTTATATGATAATGATGTATCACCCCTCCCTTTCTCATGCTCCAGTGTGTGCATGACTGGTACCACATTCTCCATAGATCCTTGCCAGGAATAACGCAGCAAGTGGCGCAGAAATGAGGTTCGCTCATTGAACGATCGACAATTGGGCCACTGAAGGCTCTTATAAACTCATTCCCATGATCGCTGGTAGCTAAGCCTATGGAATTTCTAAAAGGTACCGTGACTCCAAGATTCCAGCCGACATAGTATAAATAACCCAAGTTGCCACCTATCAGGCGACGAAGACCGCATAAGAAATATGATATTTCAGGCTGCGAATTGAAAGCTGT
>CAIJYR010000203.1 GCA_903824965.1 uncultured Thiotrichales bacterium | reverse complement strand
TCACTTGTGCTGAGGTCTGTGTAGCTCATCTATCAACTCCAAATGGGGTGCTTGGGCAGGCAAGTTGCCAACAAATATACGCTATCTGGCACACCCAACCAACTGTTTCATCAGAAGTTGCACTTCAAGCTTGAATCCGCCAACAAAAATCTAATCCAATCCAAGTCAAAATCCTCTTTTTTTAATACTCAGTCAAAATATAGACCCTACTTAGTCCAATCAGTGTTCGTTGAAGTGATCCATTGCCTCACGGACGACTTTAGAGTTTGGGTCGCGTTTCATGGCGTGTTGCCATACTTTACGAGCCTCTTTATGGTTGCCCATCACCCAAAGAACCTCGCCTAGGTGTGCCGCTACTTCGGGGTCATCGCGTAGGGCGATGGCTTGCTCTAGGTAACGCACGGCCTCTGCATGATTGCCCAGTCGATATTGCACCCACCCCATGCTGTCCAAGATGTAAAAATCTTTGGGTCGTAAGGCCAACGCACGTTGGATGTATCCAAGCGCATCTTGGAAACGCTTGGTGCGATCCGCCAAGGTGTATCCCAGGGCATTGAGCGCCTGAACGTGGTTGGGATCGGTGCTCAGAATGGTTGTGAGGTCTTCTTCTAGGATGGAAATCTTGTTCATCCGTTCTGCGGTCATGGCGTGGGCATAGAGCAAATCCGCATTGTCCGGCAGCTCTGTGATGGCTCGCGAGAGGATCTCCATGGATTCTTCCAAGCGTCCGGCGTCCGTCAACAGATCGGCCTCTGTGAGCACCAATCGCACGGATTGGGCGGTGTCTTGTGGCTCGATGCTGTGAAGGTGATCACGAGCAGCAGCGAGATCCCCTTGGCGTGCGATGAGAACTGCCAAACGAATGTGGGCATCCAATGCGTTGTCGCCCCCATTGATCGATCGATACCACTTCATGGCCTCCGCAGTACGTTTGTGGGTCTCCGCAAGTTGGCCTAAGTAAAAAGCCGCTTCTTGGGTGCGCTGCTTCAGATCGATGAGACGTAGGAATTGTTGCTTGGCTTGCGCATCCTGGTTGGCCTGTAGGCACAGTATGCCGAGTGCAAACAGCACATCACCGTTGTTTGGGTCTTGGTGCGCCAACACGGTGAACTGCTCACGGGCTTGGTCGAACTGAGCGGCATCGATTAAAGCACGACCATAGGCAAGGCGTAGGGGGTGATCGTTGGGCTGTGTTTTGAGCACGTCCCCCAGGTAGTGCAGGGCAGCCTCACGTTTGCCTTGGATCTGCAACACGCGTGCACGCAGGATCATGGCATCGATCAAACCAGGGCGAGCACGCAATGCCTTGTCCAGGGATTCCATGGCAACCGCGAAACGCTTGGTTTGGAGTGCCAAACGCCCCAATGCGATCAATGCCTCTGGTTGATAACGGCCCGCCCGATCGACCAAGGTGCTCATGATGCCCAATACCGCATCCGGATCTTTCTCTCGCGCCAGCAGGGCGGCCACCAGGGTATAGGCTTCCTCTGCTCCATGGGGGCGCAGGTTCGCAAGCAGTGTTTCCAATTCGGTCAGGGTGTTGACAGTTTCCCCGTTGCGCAGAAGGAGGATGGCGAGGCTTTGGTGGGCTTCGTTGTTGTTGGGTTGTAGGGTAAGCCAGAGGCGTGCTGCTTCTAGCCCTGCCTTTGTGTCACCTGCCAGAAAAGCCACTCGGGTGGCGCGTTCGGCGATTGCTGGACTGTGGGTAGTCTGTGCGGCGTGCAGGTAATGCGTGGCGGCTATCGGCCACTGACCCCGCTGGCCTGCGATCTCTCCGACCAACACATCGTAGATCGCATCCCCAGGGGGTTGGTCGCTTTGGGCCGCTGGTGCTTCAGGGGTGAGGTTCACTCCCTGCGAAGCACATGCACCAAGCAGTATCGAGGCCAGCACAAACCCATACACTATCCGAAATTTGATCATCGCCAACGGTTGCCTTCTGCCACTGAATAAGCGCCAATAACCACTGTACCCAAACCGTACTAGGCTCGATCGTACCACAAGGGGAGTCGTGATTGTGACTGCCGTTGCAACACACACCAACACAGCCCACTGCAATATATTGGCAACCTAGATGCCATGGGTCTGTCACCTGGGTCGCTTACCCTCGGATCCCTGACGTAAGGCGTGGAGGGTTTGCCGTGCAGAAAGAGACTTTCCCAGGACAGGGAGGCGAGGGGAGTGATATGCCACGAACGCTGGTATCGACACTCAATCCGGCCGTGGGCGCGTGCTTATTGACGCCAATACCGCCTGTGCATTCCGAGGATACCAACAGTGCCGTCTTCAGCCTGTTCGAGGGAGACCCTACGCTGCATGCGCTTGCAGTGATAGAAGGGGATCGCCCGATAGGGCTTATCAATCGTCATACGATGATCGATGCGTTTGCCCGTCCGTTTCGGCATGAGTTGTTTGGACGCAAGCCATGCACGTTGTTCATGGACGCTGAACCACTCGTGGTGGAACATACGACCACCTTACAAGCGTTCAGTCATCAGATCGCGAACGCGGCACCTCGGCATTTGACCAATGGTTTTATTATCACACGGGAAGGACGCTATTTGGGGTTGGGTACTGGGCACGATCTGGTACGCAGGGTAACGGAACTACAGATTCGCGCAGCACGGTATGCCAATCCTTTGACACAATTGCCAGGAAATGTGCCAATCAATGAGCGCATGGATGAATTGTTGCGTGAAGAACGGAGTTTCTGTGTTTGCTACTGCGATTTGGATCATTTTAAGCCGTTTAATGATAAATATGGTTTTGCCCGTGGTGATCAGGTCATTCAACTGACCGCCGAGGTGTTGGTAGAGTTTTCTGATCGGGATCTGGATTTTGTTGGTCATATTGGTGGTGATGATTTTATCATACTTTTTCTGAGCGCCGATTGGGAGCAGCGTTGTCGGGCAATCCTTGATACGTTCAGCAATCGGATCAGTGTTTTCTTTGACCACGATGATTATACGCGTGGTGGTTATTTCTCTGAGAACCGAACCGGAGAGATGGAGTTTCATTCGATTACAACGCTTTCGATTGGCGCCGTGCCCGTTGTGCCGTGCATGTTTGGTTCGTATAGGGAAATAGCAACCGTGGCAGCGCAGGTTAAGAAGGCTGCCAAGAATATTCGTGGAAATAGTTTGGTAGTCAACCAGCGTGAGTATTCTGGGATTGCGTCCTCACCTTATATCACAAAAGAAATGGATATTCTGAACCAAAAATTGACGGAGCTTCAGTTTGCGATGGATCGGGCTGGGATTGCGGTTCACTGGGTAGATGCCAAGTCAGGTAGAATCATCAATGTGAATGAGGCTACCTGCGAGATGCTTGGATATTCTAGGAGTGAGATGTTGGCAATGGATGTAATGGAGATTGATCCGAATGTTTCTCAGGAACGCTTTGGAGAGATGCATCTTACATTGCGCGATAGTAAATCTGTACGCTTTGAGTCTGTGAATCGCACAAAGAGTGGGCGTCTGATTCCTGTTGAGATCACTGTTTGTTATCTGCCATTTCAGAGGCAGACAGCAGGCTATTTTGTTTCTTTTGTTTTTGATATTACGCAGCGCAAGGAATCGGAGCAAGAGATTGCGGTTTCGAAAGAGATTGCAGAATCCGCAAACCGTGCCAAGAGCGAATTTCTTGCCAATATGTCTCATGAAGTAAGAACGCCAATGAACGCAATTATAGGGTTGGCGAATCTCTGTCTACAAACCAACCTAACACCCAAACAGAGTGATTATCTGTATAAATTACATCACTCTGCAGAATCTTTGCTTGGTATCATCAATGATATTCTAGATTTTTCTAAAATCGAAGCTGGCAAGTTGTCGATGGACTATCTTCCCTTTGATTTAGATGATGTTCTTGGGAACTTGGCAAGCATCATGTCTATCAAATCAGAAGAGAAGGCGCTTGATTTCTTGTTAGAGTCAGACAGGAATGTGCCAAACCATTTGATTGGAGATCCCTTACGTCTTGGGCAGATATTGAATAACCTAACGGGAAATGCGATCAAATTTACAGAGAAAGGCGAGGTTCATGTTACCGTTGGACTCGCGGAGCGAACAGAAGAAGATGCATTGTTAATCTTCAGAATCATGGATACCGGTCTTGGTATCACAGAGGAACAACTCGAGCATTTGTTTCAACCGTTTCATCAGGCAGATGCATCTATTACCCGTCATTTTGGTGGAACGGGCCTTGGTCTTGCCATTAGCAAAAATCTAGTGGAACGCATGGGTGGCGAGATATCCGCAAAGAGCGTGCTTGGGCATGGGTCTACTTTTACATTCACGACACGGTTTGGACTCCAATGCGGGATGCAGAACCAACATGAAGCAACCTCGACACTGAACGGATTGCGGGTTCTTGTGGTTGAGGACAATCAAAAATCCCTTGCCATGATACGTGCCTATCTAGAGTCGTTTGGCTTGCATGTGACCGCAATACACAATGGATCGAAGACCCTTGAATGTGTCAAAGCGCACCCAATCGGTTATTTTACTATGATTCTATTGGGTGGCAAGAGATCTCATATTCATGGGATTGCCATTGCTAAGACTCTACGTAGACGATTACCCACGAACCACTTTCCTAAGATTTTGCTTATCTCGTCTTTTGGGCAAGTCGATAGGATGCTCGATTTCGGATACTTAATCGACGACGTTTTACCAAAGCCTTTCTCTCGCAGTACGCTCTTTGATGCGATGATGGCTTTATTAGGACATGTCGATCGGAAAGATCGCAAAGCTGCACCCGTAAACACAGACCAGGATGCCGCAGCCAAGATAGCAGGTAGCCGTATTCTCTTGGTAGAAGACAACGAGATCAACCAACAGGTGGCACGTGAGCTATTAGAGCATCTCGGTATCCTCGTTGTGGTAGCCAACAACGGCCAGGAAGCCTTAGAAAGGCTTGCATATCAGGATTTTGAGGGTGTACTGATGGACATGCAAATGCCGGTGATGGATGGTATTACAGCAACACGGGCAATCCGTGCACAACCAAAGTTCCATGCGTTACCCATTATTGCCATGACCGCCAATGCCATGTCTACGGATCAGGAGAAATGTTTGGCGGCAGGCATGAACGATTATATTTCTAAACCGATCAGTCCAGCGAGTGTATTGGCGACCTTGGCAAAATGGATTACACACTCTATGACACCTTTCGTTCTGCCGGAACAAACGCCCTACCCACACAAAAGCACGCTCCCCGATCTGCCAGGCGTTGATGTGCAAGGCAGTGTGCAGCGAATGGCCGGCCGTTCCGATATTTATCTATCAGTCTTAAAGAAGTTTTACACAAGCCAAAAAGAGGTCATCGACCAGATAGGGATAGCTGTGCAGGAAGGCCGATATCACGATGCCGAACGATTCGCACATACGTTAAAAGGCTTGCTCGGCACGATAGGCGCAGAAGACACACAAGCCTTGGCGTCGCACTTGGAAAAAACAGTCATCGGTCACTGTGGCATGGAGGTCATTGCGCCACTGTTGTCCGATCTAGCACGATCCTTGGGCATTTTGTTCCAATCCATCGAGCCATGGCTTGCAACGAGTACAGCCCCTAAAACCTTGGACATCGGTGCCTTGGACAGACTCGCCCTAGAACCATTGATCGCCGCCGCATGTGAGCAAATAGAAACCGCTGACTCCACCATTGAGGATACCCTTGTCGCTATACGCCGTGTAGCAGGCTATGATTCAGCCACGCAAGAATTGCTAGACAACCTGGAACGCCATGTACTCCGTTACGATTATGAGTCGGCCATGCTGGCGCTCCATCAATGGATATCCTATCTAGATAATAACATTCCATAGGCAACGTAATAGGCAACGTAATAGGCAACGTGTCTCGGAGGTATAGACCGCATGGCAAATGTCGCTGTAGATAAGAAACCATCGATACTGGTCGTCGATGATACACAAGAGAACATCGATATTTTAAAGGTAATCTTGAAAGATCAATATACGGTACGTGTGGCGACCAATGCGCGTCTCGCACTGAATATCGTATTCTCCCATCGTCCACCCGATCTGATTTTGCTTGATGTGGTGATGCCGGAAATAGACGGTTACGATGTTTGTCGATTGATAAAGGCCGATCAACGTACCCAAAATATTCCCATCCTTTTCGTGAGCACTCGTTCGGAAGTTGCGGATGATGGGTATGGTTTCTCTTTGGGTGCGTCTGATTATCTTAGAAAGCCTGTGAATGCAACGGTTGTGTTGGCTAGGGTAAAGACACATCTTGCCCTGTACGACCGAAATCGTGTCCTAGAAGAACTGGTACAAGATTTGGTTCAGAAACAGGTCAATCGATTCATCAAAGAAGCACAGGAATTGGAAGACACTAGGATGGAAATTATCAACAGCTTAGGTCGGGCCTCTGAGTTTAGGGACAACGAAACAGGAATGCACGTCGTCAGGATGGGGATGTTTGTAGAAATATTGGCTAGGAAAATGGGTTTCCCAGAAGAGCAGGTGCATCAGATGCGCTATGCCTCTGTCATGCATGATGTGGGGAAAATCGGGATACCAGACAGCATTCTCACCAAACCAGGGCCGCTCACACCAGCAGAGTTTGAAGTCATAAAAACACACACTACCATGGGCGCAAAGATTATCGGAGAAGCGAACTATCCACTGCTACAAATAGCAAGAGAAATTGCATTGACCCACCACGAGAAATGGGATGGGACTGGTTATCCGCTTGGTTTGCGAGGTACAGATATTCCTTTGTCAGGGCGGATTACGTCCATTGCCGATATATTCGATGCGTTGACCTCAAAACGTCCCTACAAGGAACCTTGGAGCATCGACAGGGCATTGCACTATATCGAAGAGCAAGCGGGCGCTGCCTTGGATCCTTCCCTGGTGCCTATGTTTTTGGCTGCACGCCAGCGTTTAGAAGAGATTAAAGAACAATTCACGGATCCGTCCTTGCTGGATGAAAAGCATACGGTTTGCTAGTCGTGCTTCTGTCGCTTTCTTTCTTTGGATTTCGTATGATAAAATGTCATTTTATCTCACGAGAACATGAGAAGGTGACGATTGCATCCTACCATTGGCTTGGTCAGTCTTGGGTGTCCTAAGGCGCTGGTTGACTCCGAGCGCATTGTGAGCCAGTTGCGTGCCGAGGGCTACCTGCTCTCCACAGATTACCGTGGGGCCGATTTGGTCGTGGTCAATACCTGTGGTTTTATCGATGCTGCCGTCGAGGAATCCCTAGAGGCCATCGGCGAAGCCCTCGCTGAAAACGGTAAAGTGGTCGTGACAGGTTGTTTGGGCGTGCGGGGCGACATGGTACGATCCCTCCATCCCCGCGTGCTGGCAGTGACCGGCCCACACGCGCTCCAAGACGTCATGGACGCCATCCACACACACCTCCCCGCCCCCCACGCACCTTCTCATACGTTGCTGCCCCCTGCGGGCTTAAAACTCACGCCCTCCCACTACGCCTACCTGAAAATCTCAGAAGGTTGTCATCACCGATGTACTTTTTGTGTCATTCCCGACCTGCGTGGCGATTTAATTAGCCGTCCGATAGGAGAAATCTTAACGGAGGCCGAACACCTGATCGAAACCGGCGTTCAGGAGTTGCTCGTGATCTCCCAAGACACGGGAGCCTACGGTGTCGATCTGAAATACCGTCGCGGTTTCTGGAAAGGACAACCGTTGCGCAGTCGCTTGCCGGAACTCAGTCGCGCCCTCGGTGAAATGGGCGTGTGGGTGCGTTTGCACTACGTCTACCCCTATCCGCTCGTAGACGATATCATTCCCTTGATGGCCGACGGACACCTCTTGCCTTACCTTGATGTCCCCCTCCAACATGCAAGCACCGCCGTGCTCAAAGCCATGCGCCGCCCGGCCAACACCGAAGACACCCTGGCACGCATCCGTCATTGGCGAACGATCTGTCCAGAGATTGTCCTGCGCAGCACGTTTATCGTTGGTTTTCCTGGCGAGACCGAGGACGATTTCGAGCGCCTTTTGGATTTTCTGGAGGAGGCCGAATTGGATCGTGTGGGGTGTTTTCCCTATTCGCCCATCGAAGGGGCCGCCGCCAACCAGTTTCCGAATCCTGTCCCAGAAGAAGTCAAGCTAGAACGCCAAGAGCGCCTCATGCTCCTGCAGGCCGACATTTCTGCGACACGCCTAGAACGACACCTCGGCAAGCGCCTCTTGGTCTTGGTCGATGAGGTGAGCGAGGAGGGTGCCATCGCCCGTACCCAAGGCGATGCCCCAGAAATCGATGGCGTCGTCTATATCGAGGCCACACAGGAAGGCTTGCTAGAAGTCGGAGAATGGATCGAGGTCGAAATCATCGATTCCGATGAGCACGATCTGTGGGCCATGCTACCCCTTGGAACAGAAGCCGAAGCAAGCCATCCTTGAACGCCCTCCCGCCCTTGAGTCTCCCCCCCCTCAGCCTCTACGTGCATGTCCCTTGGTGTATCCGCAAATGTCCTTACTGTGATTTTAACTCCCACGCCCTCCAGGGTGGACGAGTCCTCCCTGCGGAAGGGGTCTATTTGGAGGCGCTAGGTAGGGATCTGGAACAAGAATACCCTTCCGTGCAGGGAAGAACGATCACTACGATCTTTATCGGAGGGGGGACACCGAGTCTGCTGTCTCCTGAGGGTGTCCATCGGCTTCTGAACGATCTGCGTACCCGCTTGCCCATCGCTGATCACGCAGAAGTGACCCTAGAGGCCAATCCAGGGACAGTTGACCAGGTTCGCTTCACGGGATTCAAGGCGGCAGGCATCAATCGCCTGTCCCTCGGTATCCAAAGTTTCGACGATGATTGTTTGGCGCGACTCGGTCGTATTCACACATCCGACGAAGCCATCGCAGCCTTTGCAATGGCCCGCGAAGCTGGATATGACAACATCAACCTGGATCTGATGTTCGGTTTGCCGGGCCAAGACAGGCACCGTGCCGAGCGCGATCTGACCACCGCCCTTGCGTTGGCACCCGAACACCTGTCTTATTATCAACTCACGATCGAACCCGGCACTGCCTTCTACCGGAATCTGCCTACCCTACCAGACGAAGAAACGTGTTGGATCATGCAGGAAGAAGGTCAGGCATTGCTTGCCGCTGCTGGTTATGTCCACTACGAAATCTCAGCCTACGCCCAACTGGGTCGACGTTGCCTACACAACGTGCATTATTGGGAATTCGGCGATTATCTTGGCATTGGTGCAGGTGCCCATGGTAAGGTCACAAGCAAGCAGGGCATCCGTCGTCGTGTAAAACATCCCGATCCGCACCAATACCTTACCCTTATCGGCAGTCAGCCTGTGGCGAGCGATGACTGGATAGCTGCTGCCGATCTCCCTGCGGAATTTATGATCAATGCCCTGCGTCTGGTGGAAGGGGTGCCTGTGTGGTTGTATCCTCAGCGCACAGGCTTGCCGCTTGCAACCATTTCCGACAAACTGACGATGGCACGTGCACGAGGCTGGCTAGAACCAGTGGAAGATCGCCTGGTGGCCACCCCTCAAGGTCGGCAATTTTTGAATGAGGTATTGGAACTGTTTCTTCCAGACAGCGCGTGCAGCGTAGCGGCACTATAAAAAAGGATTCACTGGTTTCCGCAAGATATCGGTTCGGTGTTTCTCGGAGGCATGCATGATCACCCCTTGTTGTTTCTCTGATCCTTTGATCTACCCTGTGGTGCTGTGTTTTTCGGGGCACGATGCAACGGCGGGCGCTGGATTGGCCGCAGACGTGGAAACCCTCATGAGCTTGGGATGCCATCCCACGCCGGTGGTGACGACCGTTACGGTACAGAACACGGTGGATGTCATGAGTTTTTCCCCGATGCCTGCGAGCCTTGTGCTGGCACAGGCACGGGCTGTCCTAAAGGACATGAAAGTGGATGCCATCAAGATTGGCATGGTGGGCAGCGTGGAAAACGTGGAGGCGATTCACGCCATCCTGTGTGAGTATCCCACGCTGCCTGTGATCCTAGACCCCATTGTGCGTGCAGGAGGAGGTACCTTGCTGGCGGATGGCGAGCTTACGCAAGCGATTCTGGAACGATTGGTTCCGCTTGCGACTGTGCTCACTCCCAACAGCCAGGAAGCGCGTGTTTTGGCACCCGAAGCGGATACGTTGGATGCCTGTGCGCACCAGATTCTAGAATGCGGCTGTCAGTATGTCCTCATCACAGGCACCCACGAGCGAACAGAATCGGTAATCAATACCCTCTATGGCAACGATCGAATCTTGGCCCAGTATACGTGGACACGCCTTACACCGAGTTACCACGGGTCGGGATGTACGCTTGCCTCTGCCATTGCGGGTTTGTTGGCACAGGGGGTCGATCCCCTCAAAGCGGTTCAGGATGCCCAAGAGTTTACGTGGACTGCCTTGTGTCACGGTTATCGCGTTGGAAAGGGACAGCTCTTACCCGATCGCCGTTTTTGGAGTCGGGGTGTGCAATACTGGAGCAGAAATGCGAACCACTGACGATTAGGCATGGAGGGTTAGGCATGCGTCGAACGCAAAAGATTCTGGTTTTATCGATAGTTGTGACTCTTGTAACCCTCGCTGAGATGGCACATCTCTACCGTGTCGCCCAGGGCGTGGAAGTGCAATGGTCAGCAAGGCATACCGCCCCTGAAGTCCCTTTGGTCGATGCAAAGATCCTTTGCAACACGACAAGCCCCCTCTTGCCTTTGGTCGTGTCCTCCCTTCCGCCACGCACGGTCTCCAGAATAGCACCACACTCTTTTTTGATTGACTTCGGGAAAGTGGCCTTCGGAACGCTCCAGATCAGCCTCACGAGTGCCTCCAACGAAAAGCCTTTTACGGTACTTGTGGGAGAGAAAACAATAGGCGATCGTGGTGTGTGGACGCATGAGCGCGACAGCCAAGATCACTTTGAGAATGTGGCCTACGCCGAACAATCGGTGATCTCCCATGGCACTCCCCTGATCGTTCCCTTGCCAAAACGCACGCTCCCTTGCAAGGAGGAGCTTCCAGCGGGTATCTCTGGCATCCTCCCCTTTCGCTATGCCGAGATAGACGATGCGCCTGAGGATATGACAGAAAACAACGTCCTACAGCTCATGGTTCATTACCCTTTTGAGGATGCAGCTGCATCCTTTCATTCCTCCTCAACGATGCTGAACGACGTTTGGCAGTTTAGTAAGTACTCTATAAAAGCTACCAGTTTTGCTGGAATCTATGTGGATGGCAATCGTGAGCGTCAGCCTTATGAGGATGGCTATATCTATCAACTGGGTCATTATAACCTGGACACCCGGTATGGAATAGCGAGACGAACGATTTCGTACCTCTTAGAAAAACCTACTTGGCCTACCGAATGGATGATGCTGACCATCTTTATGGCCTATACCGATTTCCTGTACACAGGGGATCGTGACTTTCTGGACCGTATCTATCCAATGCTGCTAGCGCACACGCTGACTGCCCTTGCTCGCAGCGATGGATTGATAAGCACACATGGTACACAAAGTGATTCATTTTTACGATCGATTCATAGAACGAGCGGCGCTATACAGGACATTGTCGATTGGCCTCCCGTAGAGCGTGCCGATTACGAAAAAGTGCGCGTTGATCTGCCCCTGTTTTTTATGCTGAGTGCTGAATCCTTTCTCAGGGATGTGCGTGCTACCCTTGTGCGTGCGATGGGCTTTCGTCAGGTTGCTCAGTTATACCAGGCGGAGGCGGATAGGGTACGGGATGAACGGTATACCATGCCTGCGATCAATACCGTCGTGAATGCATATCACTACCAAGCCCTGATCTACATGGCTGACCTGGCCGAATTCAGCGATAGACCAGAAGACGCCAAGACCTTCCGTGCAGAAGCGAGCCGCGTCATGAAGGCCATGCACGAAAAATTATTTGACTATAAGACGGGCCTCTTTGTGGATGGGGAAGGCAGTTCACATTCCTCTTTTCAAGCGAATGTTTTCCCGATGGCTTTTGGGCTGACGCCGCATGGTTTTGAAGAACAAACCATACAAATGATTCGGAAGCACGGGATGGGTAGTGTCTATTGCGCACAATATCTGATTGAAGTGTTGTACAAGATGCGAGAAGATAGACTTGGGCTCGCACTCCTGACCTCTACCGATAAGCGATCCTGGTCGCACATGATGAATGACCTGGGAAGCACAATTACTACAGAGGCATGGGATGAAGAGATTCAGCCGGACATGGATTGGAATCATGCCTGGGGCGCATCACCTGCCAATTTGATTCCTCGCTACGTTATGGGAATTCGACCAACCTCACCAGGTTTCAAGACGTTTTTGGTGGCACCACAGTTTGGGGACTTGAGCAGTGTGTCGGCAACCCTCCCAACGGTGGCAGGAGCGATTCAATTCACTGCGACGATAAACCAAGAACGGTCGATCTACACAATACAAGTCCCGTTGGGGACAACGGCAGAGGTACAGCTTCCGAGACCCCAGGCTGCACACTTTTCTGTTGTCGTGGATCATAGCGAGATTGCCAGAACGACGGGGGAGGGAAAGGCTCTCTCTGTTGGGCAATTTGGATACGGGCAACACGAAATCGTCGTACAGCAATGAGATCATCGAGAATACAAGGTCTTTATGCCATTGCAGACACAAGCTTTCTTTCAGAGGATCGACTGATTCGAGAGGTCGCACTTGCGCTCAGGGGCGGTGTGCGCATGGTGCAATACCGTGACAAAAGCAATGACCGCGCACGACGAGAGCATCAGGTCAGGGAATTGCTAGATTGCTGTCGTCCGTACAACGTTCCTCTGATCCTCAATGACGATGTGGATCTGGCTCTACGAATGGGTGCTGCGGGTGTCCATGTGGGTCGGCACGATCCGGCTGTGGCCCATGCACGCACGGTTTTGGGCACCTCTGCTATTGTGGGGGTTTCCTGCTACAATGATCTGTCGCTTGCGCTGGAAGCAGAACGCGCAGGGGCTACCTACGTGGCTTTTGGTCGCTTTTTTCCTTCTCACACCAAACCCGACGCAGTGCAGGCGCATCCGTCGCTCCTCCTGGAAGCGAAACGATGCCTGCGGGTGCCGTTGGTGGCGATTGGTGGTATTACGCCTGAGAATGCACCTGCCTTGATTTCTGCTGGTGCCGATAGCGTGGCGGTCATCCATGCTTTGTTTGCAGACCCAGACATTCGCACCACGGCGGCGCGGTTTGCGAGTCTCTTTCGAGTCCACTCATGTCCATCATGACCCCATTCATCCTCCAGGCAAAGCGGTTTCACCCTTCTGTGTGGCCCATTGCCGTGCAACTGGGTGTTGGCACCGGTGCATGGGGCGGATGGGGTGGTAGTGGGGGTCGCGGCGATGAAAATGCGCGGTCGTGCCATCACGAGCATCGTGGATGTGATACGAAATGAGGAGCGTAGCAGTTTCCTGGTGGATGGCGATGGTGTGATCATTCACCATCCGAATGAGCATTGGTTGTACCACAGCCTGATGCCCTTGTCGCCTTCTTTGCAACAACAAATTGCCGATGAGAAGCGTTTTGGCATCCCTCATGTAGACTCACTGGCACTGAATGATCTCGCGAATTGTATCCGATCTGTGAAGGGAAAAGGATACGCTGCTTATCCTGTGCCCTCAGATGGTGTAGAAAATATTGCTGGTTTTTCGACCATAGGTCAGCATGATTGGACAGTCGTAGTGAGTGAAGACAAGCGTGTTTTCGCACGTCCTTTGCAGCATCTCTACTCGAAGGCACTGGAAAGTGCGATCATTGTGGGTATTCTATCGATTGCGTTGGGTCTTCTTTTCGCACAGATTTTCCTGCGCCCCATTCGGAGCCTGTGTGACTCTGCCAATGCAGTAGCCTTTGGTAATTACACAACTGCCAAGGTCGATGCACTAGCTGAGGATGAGTTGCAAACCCTGGTGGGTATTTTCAACTGCATGGTGAATGGCATTCAAGCGCGAGAACGTGAGCGTGCTATTTTCGGGCGCATGGTGTCCCCAGAGGTGCGCGAGAAACTGCTGTCGGGACAGCTTGCTTTGGGGGGTGAGAATCGTCGTGTATCGGTACTGTTTTCAGACATTCGCAATTTTTCCACGCTCTCGGAACAATTAACGCCACAAGAAGTGGTCACGATGCCGAATGAATACATGACCGAGTTGGCGAATGCCGTGCGGCCTTGGAGTGGCTATATCAATAATTTCATTGGCGATGCCATCGTGGTCGTCTTCGGTGCACCAGGGAGTTTGCCCAACATTGAGTGGAGCGCCGTGGGTGCAGCCCTGGAGATGAGGGCGCGTCTTGAGGTCTTTAACCAACGCCGCACCGCACGCGGTGATCCACTCCTGAACACCGGCATCGGCATCAGCACCGGCGATGTGGTGGCGGGACAGCTTGGATCCCTTGAGCGTTTTCTGTACACCGTGATCGGCGATGCGGTCAATGTGGCGGCCCGACTGGAAGCGATGACCAAGAGGTACCAGGCAATCCGATTTTGATTAACGCAGCAACCTATGAAGGCATTCGAGACCGCGAAGGGATTATCATTCAGGATCTTGGGTTGCGTTCGATCAAAGGTCGTACCAAGACCGTGCATGTCTATGGCGTTCAGGCCAGTACGCAAAGCACTGCTTTACAATGAGGGCGTGCTTGTTGTAGCATCCATGCCTGATCGAAGTATGTAGGTCAACCACCTCCGCCTAAAGGCGGGGGCTTGTGAAAGCAAGCCTGGGGTTGACCAGCCTAAGCCACAGAGCACCGTGGCTACGTTGCAACGAAATACAAGACTTGCCCCTTGGGGCGCTTCCTCATCTCCAAGCTCTGAAAGCGGCAGATGCAGACAAGGTTCGGGTAACT
>CAIJYR010000202.1 GCA_903824965.1 uncultured Thiotrichales bacterium | reverse complement strand
TCACTTGTGCTGAGGTCTGTGTAGCTCATCTATCAACTCCAAATGGGGTGCTTGGGCAGGCAAGTTGCCAACAAATATACGCTATCTGGCACACCCAACCAACTGTTTCATCAGAAGTTGCACTTCAAGCTTGAATCCGCCCCCTTTTAATGTGTTTAGTAATGCGTTACAATCCGAACACTGCACTGTTGCACTTCAAACTTGAATCCAGGAACAACCTGATCCCCCCAAAAGAAACCTTCAATGAACACCCTCTCCTTGCGTACACGCTTTGTGATCATGCTGCTGGTTCCCCTGTTCGGCATGATCCTCTTTGGTACCTTCAACATTGTGGATCAACGGAATGTGTATCAAAAAATGGAGTTTCTTGATCGTTTGGCGGGTCTTGGCGTAGAAATCAGCGCACTCGTCCATGAAACCCAAAAAGAACGCGGACGTTCCGCAGGATACCTCGGCAGCAAAGGCACCAAATTCAAAAACGAACTCGAAGAGCAGCGCACACTCACCAATCAGCGCCTACAAGCCCTGCGTACCTTTGTACAGACATTTGATCTCCAGGGTCTAGGCCGCGAACTCCAACCATCGCTTGACGATGGCATGAAACGCCTGGATCAATTCCAAGACGTTCGGGCCAGAGTAGAGGATCTGCGTATCTCCGGCCCCGATGCCATCCTGTTCTACACCGAAACCATCGGCGTTTTCTTGAAAATCCTCGAGAAAATGCCCATGATCTCACCCGACCCCACCGTGACCACCATGGCCTCCGCCTATGTCAATTTCCTACAAGGAAAAGAACGCGCAGGCATCGAACGCGCTGTCCTAAGCAATACCTTCTCAAACAATGCATTCGCGCCAGGCATGTTCAAACGCTTCACCTCGCTTGTTTCAGAGCAGAATACTTATTTTAAAGTCTTCACCATGCTGGCGGAAGAATCGCAGATCGCGTTTCTCAAACAACAACTGAAGGATCCAGCGGTAGGGCGCGTAGAAGAAATGCAGGAGGTTGCTTTCGAGAAAGCTGCCTCAGGAAACTTCGGCATCGACCCAGGCGTATGGTTCGACACCATGACCGCCAAAATGGATCTCCTCAAAAAAGTCGAAGACCGTCTTTCTGCGGATCTACAAAAACGTACCCTTGCGCTGTCCGAATCGGCCAGCCACGCCTTTTGGATCACCTTGAACTTCACGATCCTGATGACGCTCCTCGCATTGGGGCTGGCATGGTGGATGGGAACCCAGATCGCCCAATCATTGGGTAAAACCGTCTCCCTACTCCAGCGGATTGTACGGGGTGACATCCCCGATCCAGTCCAAGAAACATGGGCAGGAGAATTCGACGAAATCCGCAAGAGCCTCAACCACGCAGGGACTTCCATTCACGCCCTGATTCAGGATGTGAATCTCCTGGCCAAAGCAGGCGCAGAAGGCCAACTCTTGGTACGGGTCGATGCCTCCCGCCACCAGGGGGATTATCGCCGGATCCTAGAAGGCGTCAACGCAACACTCGATGCCGTGGTTGGCCCCGTCACAGAGGTTATGCGGGTGATGGCCGCCATCGAGAAAGGCGATCTCTCCCAAACCATTGACGCACAATACCAAGGAATGCTCGGCCAGTTGCGCGACTCCGTGAACAATACCGTCACCCAACTCGCCCACACCATCGAAGAAGTGGCACGGGTCATGAGCGCCGTCGAACAGGGTGATTTACAGCAACGGGTCAACGCACAATCTCAGGGACGCCTGAGTCAACTCAGCGATTCCGTGAACAACACCGTCGCCCAACTCGCCCAAACCATCGAAGAGGTGGCACGGGTCATGAGCGCCGTCGAAAAAGGTGATTTACAGCAACGTGTGAACGCACAATGCCAAGGACGCTTGGGCCAACTGCGCGACTCCGTGAACAATACCGTCACCCAACTCGCAGCGACCATCGAAGAGGTGGCACGGGTCATGAGCGCCGTCGAACAGGGCGATTTACGGCAACGGGCCAACGCACAATGCGAAGGACGCTTCAGTGCATTACGCGACTCGGTGAACAACACCGTAACCAAGCTCGCCCAAACCATCGAAGAAATCCACCAGATGAGCGGCGAATTGGCCAATGTCGCTTCTCAGGTTGGGGCAGCCGCCCAAGCTCTGAATGAGGCTACTGGCAATCAGACGGCGAGTACCGAGGAAACCAGCGCCGCTGTGGAGCAAATGAGCGCATCGATTTCCCAGAATGCCGACAATGCCAAGGTAACGGGCGTTCACGCAACCCAAGCGTCCTCTAGGGCTGGCGAAGGAGGCCGTGTGGTTGCGGAGACGATCACTGCGATGAAAAAGATCGCAAACAAAATGAAGATCATCGACGAGATCGCCTACCGTACCAACCTGCTGGCCTTGAATGCGGCCATCGAAGCGGCACAAGCCGGTGCACGCGGAAAGGGTTTTGCGGTGGTGGCGTCTGAAGTGCGCAAGCTTGCCGAGAACAGCCGTGCATCAGCCGAAGAAATCGGAGATCTTGCGACGAATAGTATACAACTCGCCGAAAAAGCGGGTACTCTTCTGGGGGAAATCGTACCGAGCATCTCCAAGACCTCGGAATTGGTGCAAGAGATTGCAAGTGCTTCTCAAGAACAGTCGATCGGTGTTTCGCAGATCAACGGTGCCATGGTGCAATTGGCCCACATCACCCAACACAATGCAAGCTCCGCCGAAGAAATGGCCGCAACTGCAGAAGAACTGGGGGAACAGGTGCAACGCTTGCAGACATTGATTGCGTTTTTCCAAAGAACAGAAGCATCGACGGGACACGCTGCGCAAAAACGCAGACCCCGCCTGTCGTGAATTATGGCGGGGAAACATCCCGCATGTTGCGATCGAGCATTTCTAGCAACGTGTGGAGCGCACCCCGATGGCTCTCCACGACACGTCGCCCACGATGCCCCACGGTGTCCCGTAGATGGGCATCTTGAAGCCAACGGATCATCGTGTCGGTGAGGGCTGAGCGGTCTTGTACCGTTTGTGCCGCTTCTGCCTCCAACAGCAGCTGCGTAATCTCCACGAAATGAAAACAGTGTGGGCCAAACGCCACCGGAATCCCCAACGCTGCGGGTTCCAGGGGGTTATGCCCTCCTATCGGAACAAGACTGCCCCCCACAAAAGCCGCATCGGAAGCCGCATAAAACAAAGGCAAACGTCCCATGGTATCGCCCAAATAGATCGCGCAGGACTCCGGTACTTGGGTATGTTCACTCCAAGCCACCGCCGGAAAACCCATGCGTCGACACAGGGCCGCTACACGGGAAAATCGCTCGGGATGGCGCGGTGCAATCAACAATAAGGCATTGGGAATCGTTTTGCGCAGTGCTGCATGGGCTGCGATCACCGCTTCTTCTTCGCCTTCGTGCGTACTTGCGGCAATCCAAACAGGTCGGTTGGGGCACCAGTCGCGTCGCAAGGCGGCCGCTTCTTCCCAGAGGCTGGCAGGCAATTGCAGATCAAACTTGAGGTTGCCCGTTACCCGAACGCGCTCCTGGGGCGTACCCAGTTTCCTAAAACGCTCTGCATCGGCCTCGGTCTGGGCAGCAATGGCGTCTAGGCACTGCAATGTCTCCTGCGTGAGGGCAGAAAAACGCCCGTATCCCCGCGCCGATCGTTCCGAGAGTCGAGCGTTCGCAAGCAAGAGGGGCATCCCACGTTTATGACAGGCGTGCATGAGGTTGGGCCACAACTCGGTCTCCATGACCACCCCCCATTGCGGATGGATACGATCCAAAAAACGACGCACGGCTCCCAACAGATCATAGGGGACGTATTGGTGCATCACCAAAGGGTCGGCACCAAACGCACCTTCCACACAACCCGCACCCGTCGGGGTCGTTGTGGTAAAGGCGATCAAGACCTGCGGATACCGCGTTCGCAACGCTCGGACAAGCGGCACCGCCGCCTGTGCCTCTCCCAAAGAAACCGCGTGCACCCACAGCACAGGCAGCGACCGTGGTAAAGAAACACCAAACCCAAAACGCTCTCCAAGACGTAGACGATACGCAGGCGTTCGCAGACCACGCAAGAACAGGCGCACCATGACCAACGGTACCAAAAGGTATACCACCACCGAGTAGAGGCGCCGAGAAAGGGTCATGGGTGTCGGAGAAGCACGCTAGCGTACTGCGTTCTGATCCAACCACGCCATGTAGCTGGGAACGCCTTCTTCTACGGTACGAAAGGGTGCATCGTACCCCTGCGCCCGTAAACTGGAAATGTCGGCCTGGGTATAGCTCTGGTAATGGTCACGCAACGACTCAGGAAACGGAATGTACGTAAGCTCGCCTCGCCCGTAGTACCCCATCACGGCCTGGGCTACCTCGTTGAAGGTCTGGGCGTGACCTGTCCCTACGTTGAAAATACCCGATTGGTGGGGATGCTGCAAAAACCAAAGCTTGACTGCACAAACATCCGCCACATGCACAAAGTCACGGCGCTGCTCTCCAGGGCCATAGCCAGCACTCCCCTCGAACAAACGCAACGACTCCCCCGCAAGCAACTGGCGACGTAGGTGGGATGCCACACTGGCCATCGTACCCTTGTGCATCTCTCGCGGGCCGTACACATTAAAATAACGCAATCCGACCACTTGACTGCGAGCGCGGGTACTGTGGTGCCGGACATACTGATCAAACAAAAGTTTCGAGTAGCCGTACACATTCAGAGGTGCTTCATGGGCCGGATCTTCTCGGAACACCGAAGTCTCTTTGCCATACACAGACGCGCTGGATGCGTAAATAAACGGTATGCGTCGCAACAGGCAATAATTCAACAACGTCCGAGAATAGGCATAATTGTTGGCCATCATATAGCGGCCATCCCACTCTACGGTCGATGAACAAGCCCCCAAATGGAAGATCGCCTCAATGGGTTCCTCGAAATTGGCACCATGCTGCACATGGACAAGAAACTCGTCTTTGTCCATGAAATCACGGAGGGAGCAATCCACTAGGTTCTTGAACTTCATCCCATTCTTGAGATTGTCCACCACAAGGATGGCCCGTGCAGGGTCTTCGGCATGGAGTGCCTTGATGAGATTACTGCCGATAAAACCGGCACCACCCGTGACAATGATCATGCCCAATATCCCCGCAAGCAGTGACTACCAATAGCGGATCGGCCCTGTATCCACATGCACAAAATCAGAATCGGGGTAATAACCAACACCACCATCACGCAATGCTACGGCTGCCTTGCGCAAGTAATTCGTATGTAAACCAGGGGTGCGTATATCGATCGCCATCCCGTCCATATGCAAACTGTGGGACGCTACCGCATCACTCTGCTCACGTAGCATGGCATTGGTGCTCGGACAACGGTAGCCAGAAAGCACATGCAATGGTTTGTTATACTCTACCTGGTTGCGTAACACATACAAAAGGTCAAACAGACGGCGATCAATATCCCGAACCTGGTTCGTATAGTGATCACGCATCAGGTAATTGAGCGCCTTCAGCCCACCACGGAGATAACGCCCTTCTGACCAATACACGACATTGACACTCTCATCGGTATGGATGCTATACAGGTGCAAAGAACGTTCGCGGCGCACATGACGCACACGCTCGTTGCGGTGATGATCCGCTGCATGGGCCTGATGACGATCCTCATGATGGTGATCTCGTGCCTGATGACGATCTTCATGGTGTTGATCGCGAGCATGGTGACGATCTTCATGGTGTTGATCGCGAGCATGGTGACGATCTTCATGATGTTGATCGTGCTTGTCAGCATGATGATGTGCATCGCGTGTGGGGTGACGATTGCCCCGTGCCAAAACGTCTGTTGAAAGTACACCAGCGGACAATCCCACCGTACCCGCTAGAACACCCAACGGTACCGCACCACTGAATTTTAAAAACTGGCGCCGACTTACAAGCCGATCTTGTTCTGTCAATAGAGACTTTTCCAACAATTCTAGCATCGATCATACCTCTCGCGTTGATGCTTCAACCAATGCCCGCGAGATGCCTCCGCCCGTGGGTATGGGGAGGACAACGGGCGGTTTTTGAGCGCAGTGATACCGAGTGCTCAGTCGCTGAGTATCCCAACGCTCCTACGCCGTCCACCTGCGTTCAAGTGCCTGTGCACGGCAACAGACCAATCAACCGACGTGCATCCCGCCATCGGTTGATGATTCTCTGTGCTGAAAACGACCCACAAAACGAACGCTACAACCCACTGCTCTCGGGAGCGGGTGTTATCACGGGCGCATCGTCTCCGCTCTTGGGGATGGGTGTCATGCCCGGGTTCGCGTTCTCGTCCTGAGGTGCGGGAGTCTGCACAACCTTAGGTACCCTGTGTATCTTGTGTGCCTTATGTGCCTTGTGACGAACTTTGACTACACTCGGCAGAGCATCCGCACTCTGTTGTTGATTCGACGGCTTGACACCGTCTGCAAAGTGGACAGAGGGCACCAAAGTCTCCTGCAAAAGCGTGTTCCGCCCATAGACATCCTTGCGAAACTGCACTGTCCCCTGTTCGTCTACCCAAGCTGTCCAATACAAAACGTACACCTGGATAGGGTTTGCAAGCAACATCTGCCTGTTGGGAACATTCATGGCCTTTTTCCAGCTCTCATCCGGCGCAAGGAGATAGGCCATCAATTTGATCGGATCTTGGATTCTAATACAGCCATGGCTGAACACACGCTCTGTACTTTTAAAAAGCCATGGTTGCGAAGTCC
Source organism: uncultured Thiotrichales bacterium (assembly GCA_903824965.1). Lineage (GTDB taxonomy): Bacteria > Pseudomonadota > Gammaproteobacteria > CAIRSR01 > CAIRSR01 > CAIRSR01. The sequence goes on along the minus strand of CAIJYR010000202.1, from coordinate 28,028 downwards.
CATGCAAATACAAATTGTCAAACGGCGCCGTATGTGGGAGTGGAAACTTTACCGTACCCAAAGGATTCTTGTGGCCAGGCCTTTGGCGTAGCGCATAAGGGAAGTGGCCCCCATCCACATGTGACCAATCAATACCCGCAGGATCTACCCTCCCTCCATGATACCTCACTTCCATGTTATGACGCGCCAGGTATGTCGGATCCCTGCGCAAGGCTGGCAAAATCTCCTTGGAAGCAATCTTGACAGGTACATCCCAGTTTGGGTTGATCACCAAGTATTTCAGATCCGCACTGAACTCTGGGGTGCGTCGAGACGGTTTGGGTGTCCCCACCACCACAGGCATGGTCATGTCAGCCACAGGATGACCATTCTCAATGACTTTCAAGTCATAACCGGCCACATTGACCACAATATGGCGCTGCCCCAAGTCACGTGGCAACCAACGCCAGCGTTCTAGGTTGACTTCAATCTGTTGTATTCTCTCTTCTACAGGGACGTTGAGATCCGCCAACACCGCAGCACTTCGCGTACCATCCACCCTCTGGCCATGGGCCCCCTGAAAGGCCACAATCGCCTGATTGATCGGAACACTTTCTTCTGTAGATGACAGAAAACCTTCCATGACCAGCCGCTTACGCCAATCGCCCTCAGTGCTTCTGGCGCTGAGCTGTGGCCAACCTCCGCTGGCTGCAATGGCACGATAACGCGCCAGCGCCTCACGCAACCGCACGTAGTACGGTTGGGTAGGCAACAGCCCTAAAAGCGTCTCTTCGACGCGATCTGAAGCAATGGCCTGCGCCAATACCCCAGAGAAATCGAAAGAGGGACGTTGTACCACCCACTCAGGATCGACAGTGCCCAACCGCTCAAAGTGCCACCCCCCAAGGTGGGCCGCATAGCGCAAGAATACCTGGCTCAACAGTACATCCAATTCTGCCATGGCCACCGGATCGGCACCGTCTGTCGTGTGCAGCACCTTATCGAGGCTCTTCTCTACCCGATCCACAGAATAGTCAGCAGGATTCAACCCCTCACGCGGCGATTCCTTCAGGGCGTGCAACAACTGACTGGCACGCGACAACGCTGTACGCCCCTCTGTCCATGCAGGTGCATAATCGCGGTTGCGGTAAAATTGGACCAACGCCACACAGATTCGCAAAGGCTCGCCGCCCACCACCAGCGTGAACGGTTCCTCATATCCGGCCACATGATCCCTGATCCATTGCTGGGACGTCATGGGCACATCGGCTGCCACCGCAGCAGCAGAAATCATCAGCGCAAACAAAAGAGCAATCTTGAGACAACGCATGGTTCTTGGTGTGGATTCCGGATTTCAGAAATGGTTCAATAGGGACACGGAAAAAACCGCAGCATGCACAAAAAACCGCCGCACGGATGGTACACCACATTAGGCACCGTATAAAACCATATAAAATAATGGGTCGGGTGGCACAACCGCAATCCACCGCTTGGGCGGATTGTATCAAGCTTGCTCTTTGGCGAGATCGGTTCGCTGGGACTTCTACGAGAATGCCTCAAAACCATCCGAAGCGCCAGCACCACCCAGCTTTACTCTGACAGTGGGTGAGGTTGCACGTTTTTCGGTTCGTACGGGCAATCCCTGGACAGCATGCACCGTCTTGTGGGAGCGCGTTTTGTGGGTTGGTTGTTCGCGTGCCCACGTCTGTTCTGCCAAATGAAAGAATGAGACCCGTTCCTGGAGTTGCGCGACCTGTGCACCCAACTCTTCGGCGGTGGCGGCCAGTTCCTCTGCGGAACTTGCATTATGCTGGGTCAGTTGGGATAGCTGCAGCATAGAAGTATTTATCTGCCCAGCACTGCCAGACTGCTCTCTGGAGGTAGACGCGATTTCTCGCACCAGTTCAGAGGTCTTTGCAATAGATGGGACAATCTCGCCAAGAAGCGTGCCCGCTTTTTCAGCCAGCCGAACACTGCCTGTTGCCAATTCTCCAATCTCGCGTGCGGCCACTTGGCTGCGTTCTGCCAGTTTGCGTACCTCGGCGGCCACCACAGCAAAGCCTTTTCCGTGCTCACCAGCCCGTGCTGCTTCAATGGCTGCGTTCAGTGCAAGCAGGTTCGTTTGGTAGGCAATGTCGTCAATGATGCTAATCTTTTTGGCAATTTGCTTCATGGCATCCACCGTACCACTTACTGCAGTTCCCCCTTCACGGGCCTGTTCCGTTGCGTGAAGTGCCTTCATGTCCGTGGTTTTTGCATTTTCAGCGTTTTGCGTAATCGATGCGCTCATCTCCTCAATGGCAGCACTCGTCTGCTCAACACTTGCTGCTTGCTCACTGCTCACTTGGCTCAATGCCTGTGCGGTGGCTTCCACTTGGTTGGCAGCATTCGCCAGTTCACTGCTTGTGTGATGTACTTCCGCAATGGTCTCGGCAAGTTTGGCCACCGTATGGTTGACTGAATCACGCAATTGACCCAACATCCCCTGGTATTGGGCCGCGATCTGTTGATCAAGCCTCCCTTTTTCGACCGCTGACATGACCTGCATGACCTCTGTCATGGGGCCTACCACGGCATCTAATGTGGCATTGAATCCCTCCACGATACGGCGGTAGTCACCCTGATGACGAGCTGCCTCCACACGCACCGTCATGCGTCCTTCTGCACCCGCCTTGGCAAGAATCTGCACATCCTCAATGAGTGCACGGATCGCAACACCCGCCGCATTGAGACTCTCACGAATGTTGTCGAATTCACCCGGCCAAGGGCTCTTCATGGCCTCAGGGAGATCCCCACGACCCATACGCTCGGTTGCACCCCGCACCTCACCAACCACTTGTGAAAGCTTCGCGGTCGTATTGTTGACCGTGTCCTTAAAATGCTTGAGCTGCCCTTTATAGTCTCCCTGCACTGTTTTGCTTAAATCACCTTTCTCCATTGCCGTGAGTACCGAAACCGCTTCATTGACCGGTAGAATGATATTGTCTAGCGTTTTGTTGATGCCTACGACCAATTGCCTCCATCCTCCCTGGAACAATTCGGCATGTGCGCGTTTATCGAGTTCACCGTTAGCCGCCGCACTGATGATGAAATCGGTTTGGGCCATGACGTTCTTTAAGTTACCGCGTACAAGTTCAATGGTGTCGTTGATAAAGACTTTTTTGCCTGGCAATTTTTCCATGGCAGCATCAAAGTCTCCTTCACCAAAGCCTTTGACGCAGGCCATGGCTTTTTTGTTCACATCGATGTTCCCAAACACCATATTGTTGACGCCTTCCGCCATGGTCTTGAAACTACCCTGAAACGCGGTTACGTCCATCTTAACATCGATATCCCCCTTTTCGTGCTCTGTAGACATGTGATTCATTCCAAAGAGCAGGGTATGAATAGAAATAGTCGTGTTATTAAGGCTATGCCTAATCATGTCAAATTCCCCCTGCCAACTTTCTTGCACAGGGTCAGGGATGTCACCACGACCAATACGACTGATCAAGTCATTTGCCTTCTGCAATGGTCTGGTAATGACGCGGGTGATCAGAAAAGCTGTGATAAGCCCAAGCAAAAGAGAGGCGATCGAGAAATAAATCATTACAGTATGGGCCCAAGCATACTCCGCATCAGCAGATGCGGCCGTTGCTGCTACCATTTTGTTCTCGTATTCAACCATTTTCTGGATGGCTGCGAGATAGGCTGCTTGGGTTTTGTATTTCTCGCCATACAATACACTGGTTGCTTCTGCATCTTTGTTGAGGAGGGCGAGTGCGACGACTTCATTCGTATAGCTGCTATAGGCAGCATAGGTTGTGCGCATGGCATCTAAGAGAGGCACAGCATCTCCCGTGACGGTTTTTTCGAGCTCGTTAAAAATAGCATCGATTCTTGCGCTGTCTTTATCCAGTACATCCTGGTTTTTTGCTAGTGCTGCCTGATCTGTCAAAAGAATCAAGTTGCGCACAACGCGTGCCTTGTCCATCGATAGGAAGGCTACTTCGTTGGCCAATACTGTTTTTGGGTAGCGATCCTTAGCGAGTGCACGCGTATCTGCGTTAAGCAGATCCATGCGGCTCTCGGCCACGAGAGCCATGGCGACTAACAACGCGAGCATCAAACCAAAACCGTCAACGATAAGCCAACCGACCCTGATTTGCTTGAGCATGACACGTCTCCGATTTTACGAGGATGGGTGAATGGTAGTGAGGCTGACGCTAAGGGTGGCGCAGCAAGAACAAGGGTTGCTACCCACCATCAGCATGAACGGTTTCTTGTACCCTGACCCCTGCATCCCGTTCCATTCGGACAACGCACAAAACTCGGGTTCGGCTCCAGATTTTAGAAATAGTTCAACAGGGACACAAAAAAAACCGCCACACGGATGTTACACGACACGGGCACCGCATAAAATCACAAATAAAATAATCATTTCCGTACTCTACAGATCCAGTGCAAGGCCAGGATCCTCGAATGCGTGGGTCAATTCAACGACGGCGGTACGCCAAGCAGGGTCGTGGCGTAGTGCCGTAGGCGAAACCCCTTCTCGTCCGTGCATACGCACCAAGCGGAGGTGGGTTAGGGGGTTGTCATAGCGTTCGAGGGCACGCAATGTTTCTAGCGCACCCGTACGACAGTTGCACACCAGCACCATGTCACAACCCGCCGCCAAGGCAGCGTGAGCACGCTCCCCGTAGCTGCCTATGCCGACCGCCCCTTCCATCGACAGATCGTCGCTGAAAATGACCCCCCCGAATCCCAACTGTGTACGCAGTACCTCGCCCAACCAAAAACGAGACACACCCGCAGGCAGCGGATCCACCTGCGAATACACCACATGGGCTGGCATGATTCCCATCAACCCCTGGCCAATGAGCGCCCGAAAAGGATAAATATCTTCTGCGGTGATTTCTTCCAAGGGACGATCATCTACTGGCAAGGCTACGTGCGAATCCGCCGCAACCGATCCATGTCCTGGAAAATGTTTGCCCGTCGCCGCCATCCCCGCACGTTGCATTCCGTGTACATAGGCTTGGGCCAGTCGTGCGACCCCCTGTGGTGTGGCGTGAAACGCACGATCCCCAATGATCGTACTGATTCCTCTGCCGAGATCCAAAACAGGCGCAAAGCTAAAATCGACCCCAACCGATCGCAACTCAGCCGCCATCAACCAACCGGCAAGCTCGGCCAAACGTAGGGCGCGACGCGGATCGAGATCATAGATTTCGCCCAAGCGCCCTACCGCTGGCAAACGGCTAAAACCCGTGCGAAAGCGTTGTACACGCCCCCCTTCGTGATCCACAGCCACCAACAGGCGCGGACTCCGCAGGGCGTGGATCTCCCCGATGAGTTGCCTCAGTTGCTCCACCGACTCGTAATTGCGCGAAAAAAGAATGACCCCCCCAACCTGCGGGTGGCATAGCAATACACGATCCTCGGCGGTCAACCCCGTGCCTTCGAGGTCTATCATGACAGGCCCTAGGGACATGATACGCTCCAATGAGATAAATGGTTGCATTGTAATTGTTCAGGTAAAGCAAGCTGCTGACTTTGTGCTAAAAAAAGAAAAGGGGCTGGTTTTGAATTGTCTTTTCAAGATCAAGAAGCAAGATCAAACCACCCTACGCCAAAGCCAAAGACCTTCCCATTCTGGATACCTGAGCATTTATTACTTAATTACTTAATTACTTAATTACTTAATGATCACAGTCAAAAGATCAACCCTCTCCCCCAGCCCCTCCTCCGAATCTTCGGGGAAGGGGTTTAGTACAAAAGCAGTTATTGGCGTCAGCGCAATGTACTATACCGTCGCCAAATTGCCCTTGGCCTCCAGCCACGCACGACGATCCGCTGCACGGCCACGCGAAAGCAGCATGTCCAGCAGCATCAACGCTGCATCCTCATCCGCCAAGGTGAGTTGTACTAAGCGGCGCGTATCAGGGTCGAGCGTGGTCTCACGCAGTTGCAAAGGGTTCATCTCACCCAACCCCTTAAACCGCTGGACATTGATTTTTCCTTTCTTTTTTTCAGCCGCAATGCGTTCTAAGACGCCTTGCTTTTCACCGTCATCCAGTGCGTAGTAGACATCGCGCCCCACATCGATACGGTACAACGGTGGCATGGCCACGTACACATGTCCACCCGCAACGAGCGGTCGGAAATGCCTCAGGAACAGCGCACACAGCAAAGTCGCAATGTGAGAACCATCCGAGTCCGCATCCGCTAAGATACACACCTTTCCGTAGCGCAACCCACTGATCTCCGGAGAACCCGGATCCACGCCCATCGCCACAGCAATGTCATGCACCTCCTGGGAACCCAGCACTTCGGTGGGTTCAACCTCCCAGGTGTTCAGAATTTTACCCCGCAAGGGCAAGATCGCCTGTGTCTCTCGATCACGCGCCTGTTTCGCAGACCCCCCCGCCGAATCTCCCTCTACCAAAAACAACTCCGTGCGTGCCGGATCTTGGGCAACACAGTCTGCGAGTTTTCCCGGCAACGCAGGCCCAGCCGTCACTTTTTTGCGCAACACCGTGCGTCCGGCCTTGAGGCGCGACTGGGCCGCATTGATCGCCAACGCTGCAATCTGCTCTCCCTGCTCGGTATGTTGGTGGAGCCACAGACTGAAGGTGTCTTTCGCTACCCCCGCCACAAACGCCGCACATTCCCGTGAAGAAAGCCGCTCCTTCGTTTGACCCGTGAATTGCGGCTCCCGCAGCTTCACCGACAGCACATAACTGACCCTTTCCCACATGTCTTCTGGGGCAATTTTGACCCCGCGTGGCAAAAGGTTCCGAAAATCACAAAACTCCCGCAACCCCTCTAACAGTCCCGTCCGCAACCCATTGACGTGGGTACCCCCTTGGGCAGTTGGAATGAGATTGACGTAACTCTCGGACAACGACAGGGGAGTGGTCTCTGGATGCCATACCACCGCCCATTCCGCCATTTGTTCCTGGCCCTGAAAGGATCCCACAAACGGCGAGCTAGGCAGCGTCTCCTGATCGCCCAGCTCCTCTTGTAAATAAGACTCTAGTCCTTGCGTATAAAACCATTCTTGCTCTTCGGGTACGCTTTGGGTTTCGTCGCAAAAACGCACCCGCAGCCCTCGACACAGCACAGCCTTCGCCCGCAGCAAATGACGCAGGCGCGAGATCGAAAATTTTGGATTGTCAAAAAACACAGGGTCAGGCCAAAAACGCACCGTCGTACCCGTACTGCGCGTCTTGCCCATGCCGGTGAGTTCTTCGATCTTGGCACCGTTTGCAAAGGCCATGTGGTACTCCTGCCCACCGCGACGCACCCACACCAAAAGACGCAACGAGAGCGCATTGACCACCGACACCCCAACGCCATGGAGACCCCCCGAAAACTGGTAGGTATTCCCCGAAAATTTCCCCCCCGCATGGAGGCGCGTGAGAATGACCTCAACACCAGACACGCCCTCTTCGGGATGCAGATCCACCGGCATCCCACGTCCATCGTCCGCAACCGTCAGCGAATCATCCGCATGGAGTGTGACATGAATCCGCGTTGCAAACCCAGCCAATGCTTCATCCACTGCATTATCAATTACTTCCTGAGCTAGGTGGTTCGGGCGCTCGGTCTGGGTGTACATGCCAGGACGTCGACGCACAGGCTCCAAGCCCGACAAAACCTCGATCGCATCCGCATTGTAAGCACCGTTTGTCATCGTATTGCCTGGAAAGTGGGAGGGAGGACATGTTATACTGAAAGAGATACAACAAAGGCAAGCGTACCTATTTTTCACCAGATGTTAAAAAAAGAATTTTCTCCATGACGAGTGAAATAGCCAATCCAACCTACGATTCAAACAATATCAAGGTTCTCAAAGGACTGGATGCCGTTCGCAAGCGCCCCGGTATGTACATTGGCGATACCAGCGACGGTACTGGGCTACATCACATGGTCTTCGAAGTGGTTGACAATGCCATCGACGAAGTGCTTGCCGGATATTGTAATGCGATCGAGGTGATCATTCACGCCGATGAATCCATCACCGTCATCGACAATGGGCGCGGCATCCCTGTCGATATCCACAAAGAAGAGGGACGATCCGCCGCAGAAGTGATTATGACCATCCTTCATGCGGGTGGCAAATTTGATGACGCCTCTTACAAAGTATCCGGCGGTCTCCATGGCGTCGGCGTATCGGTGGTCAACGCCCTTTCGGAACATCTGTATCTCACCATCTATCGGGATGGAAAAATTTATACCCAAACGTATAGCCACGGAGTCCCCAACGCACCCCTGGCCGTATCAGGCACGACAGAGCGACGGGGAACCACGGTGCGTTTCAAACCCAGCGCCGAAACTTTTCTTAACATTGCCTTTCATCATGACATTCTGGCAAAGCGGCTGCGTGAGCTGTCTTTCCTTAATCCAGGTATTTTGATTACCCTCCTGGATGAACGCAACGAGAAAACGGATACCTTCGAGTACAAGGGCGGTATTTCCGAGTTCGTCGAACACCTCAATCGGAACAAATCCCCCATACACCCAACCGTGTTCTCGTTTAAGTCCGATCAATCCGGCGTCGTGGTCGAAGTGGCCATGCAATGGAATAACTCCTATCAAGAAAATGTCTTCTGTTTTACCAACACCATTCCACAGCGGGATGGGGGTACCCACCTCGCTGGTTTTCGCACCGGTTTGACCCGTACCATTAATCAATACCTTGATCAAACGGGTCTCGCAAAAAAAGCTAAGGTCGCGGTCATCGGTGACGATATCCGAGAAGGTCTGACCACCATTTTGTCGGTCAAGGTCTCTGATCCGAAGTTCTCGTCTCAGACGAAGGACAAACTGGTCTCTTCCGAAGTACGTAGCGTCGTAGATGCCGCCGTCGCGGAACAGTTTGAATCGTTCCTCCTCGAAAAGCCTAACGAGGCCAAGACGATTATTGCAAAGGTGATTGCTGCTGCCCGCGCCCGCGAAGCCGCCCGCAAAGCCCGCGAAACCACAAGACGCAAAGGCATTCTGGATGTCGCAGGTCTGCCAGGAAAATTGGCCGATTGCCAAGAAAAAGACCCCGCGTTGTCAGAAATCTTTCTAGTGGAGGGCGACAGCGCCGGTGGCTCCGCCAAACAAGGCCGTGATCGCCATTATCAGGCCATTTTGCCCCTCAAGGGAAAAATCCTCAACGTTGAGAAAGCCCGTTTTGATAAAATGCTGGCTTCCGCAGAAATCGTCACCTTAATCACGGCCCTTGGGTGCGGCATTGGGACGGAAGATTTTAACCCCGATCAAGTCCGTTATCATCGCATCATTATCATGACGGACGCCGATGTAGACGGATCCCACATCCGCACGCTTTTGCTCACTTTTTTCTATCGGCAAATGCCAGCCCTGGTGGAGCGCGGTCACATTTATATTGCGCAACCCCCCTTGTACAAAATCAAGAGAGGCAAATACGAAGCCTACATCAAAGATGATAACGAATTAGACAACCATTTGCGCCACAGTGCCCTTGAGAACGCAGTGTTTCTGCAAGGTGGAGAACCCGAATCGGCTTCTGCTTCTGTGCTAGAGCAGATGATGGTCAAATATAATGCAGTTATGCGAACCATCCGTCACCTCTCCAAACGTCTTCCTTCGACGGTGTTAGAAGAAATCGTCTATGTGCCAGAAGTGACCCAAGAGTACACGGAAAATGCAGCACAGTGGACAGCCTGGTGCGCCGACCTAGAAACCCGTTTGGTGGGTGTCGGAAAAACACACAGCTATCGCATCTTTCCCAATGAACCAGGATCGGCACGGATTGTCGAAATGACTCATGGTGTCCCTAAAGACTACCTGATCGACAGCCATTTCTTTCTCTCGCAGGACTACCAGAATATTCTTGCGCCGTTTGGAAGAATGATCAATGGCTTGTTCGTCCAGGGTTCTTGTGTACGCAGAGGCGAGCGTCAGAAAGAGGTCGCAAACGTTCGAGAGGCGGTCAACTGGTTGTTAGAAGAGGCCAAACGGGGTCAGCAGATCCAGCGGTACAAGGGTCTTGGAGAAATGAACCCTGATCAGCTCTGGGAAACGACCATGAATCCCGATACGCGCCGATTGATGCAGGTTCACATCGAAGACATTGTTGCAGCCGATGATATGTTTACGACGTTGATGGGCGATCAGGTAGAGCCTCGTCGAGAGTTTATTGAACGCAATGCGTTGTTTGCGTCTAATTTGGACGTTTGAACACACGACGCCTTTAGCCTTTGATAAACCCCTTCCCGATGATTCGGGAAGGGGCTGGGGGATGGGTTGATCTTATCTTGATCTTGAACTTGATCTTGAATACTGATTTTAATCTTGAATCTTAATTTTAAAATCATCAAATCTAAAGACAAATCAGAACCAGCCCCCTCCTCTCCCCAACCCCTCTCCTTCCAGGAGAGGGGCGATCTGAAAGTCAGAATCTTAATCAACAGGTCTGCTGTCATTATGAAGATCAATATCTCTCATTTGGGCATAATTAAACATGCACAGATTGAGCTAAAGCCTTTTACTGTATTCCTAGGTGAAAACGGTACCTGTAAAACGTGGGCCGCGTACACCATTGCAGGGCTGCTCGGCCCTTATGGACGACAGAGATATCTAGAAGCGTACCTCAACGGCAAGACTGCTACCTTCGAGGCTGTAGAGGATGCCATCGAGACCCTTACTGACAAGGGTGCTGTGACGATTGATCTAAGGAAATTCGTTGTTGATCATCTGGAGCGTTACATCAATGAAATCGCCCGACTGATTCCTGAATGGTTGGGTATTTTCATGGCAACCAAAAGGGTACGTTTCGATAAGACGGTTGTATCTGTAGAGATTACCATGCTTGACATGGGAAAGATCATGAAGGTCTTGGAGAAGACTGGCATAGAAGCGAAACGCTCCGTTGGTAAAAACCAGAATATCTTATTGGCATTAAAAGCGGTACAAGATAAGGAAAATCTCTATTTTTATATTACCAATGAGTCGGTCGATATACCATCTCTTATCAAGAACAGAGAGGCGCGAGTATTCGTTGTAAATGCTTTATTTGGCACCCTATCTATGCTGTTAGCACATAATACCCCTGTGTTCCCTGTTGAAAGAACTGCATGGGTTACTTTGCCTGTGACACAAAAGAAGGATACAAAAGATCAGCAAAAAGTGGATGTGATGCAAGACGAGGAAGAGGTGAACCAATCAAGATATGTCGTTCTTTCTGAGCCGGTAAGGTATTTCTTTGCAATGATCAATACTGCGCAGAGTCGGTATTTCGATCGAGAAAAAGAAGGCCGTGACAACCCAGAGATTAACAAGCTAATAAAACTTGCCCATTTCCTCGAAGAAAACGTCCTTGATGGAAAAGTAGATTTTGAAGATCGCGAGGGAGGTACAGATATTTTATATACTCCAGCAGGGGCAAAGAGCCTGGAGATCCATGTTGCCTCTTCCATGATCAAAGATATAGCTTCACTCTCTATCTACTTAAAGTATCTTGCAAACCCACGCGATCTAATTGTGATTGACGAACCAGAAATGAATTTGCATCCCTCTGCGCAGGCAAAAATGACAGAGTTCATGGGAATGCTTGTAAACGCTGGATTGTCTCTCTTGATCACGACCCACAGTCCCTATATTGTGGATCATCTCACCAATTTGATGAGTGCATTCGATTCGCCAGATAAGTCTTCGATAAAAGACCATTTCTATCTTGGACGAGAAGATGCCTTTGTACCTAAAGAACTCGTATCCGTTTATCTATTCAATGAGAAGGGCGAGGTAAAAAACATGCTCTCCGAGGACAAGGTGATTGACTGGGATACGTTTAGTGATGTATCAAGAGAGATATCAGAAATCTACTCTCATATAGCGTGAAGGTACGCCTATGTCACTGGATAATCTTGGCGAACTTGGCAGGTTATTAGAATCATGTCTTTTACATGGACTCACTACTTTCAAGGAAAATAATACCAGTATTAGGATTGATCAACAACCGGATGAGACGATATTATTCTTTTGTATCGACAATCATTCAAAAGGACACGAAAAGTGTCGTGGTTGCCATCTGCGGGATAAATTATGGGGCGACCAAGAGGGGTATAGCATTTGCGATCTCGTCGTTTTTTATGAGCATCGGAGAACAGGTAGAAGGGTTCTTTGTTTCGTAGAATTAAAAGACAATGCTAAGGATCTCCATCATGCAGCGCAGCAGGTTATCAGTACGTATGAATCCATCAAGCAAAGCATCGATTTTTCTAGTCATCGCTATGCTGTAAAAGCATTCTTGATTGCACACCATGGAACAGCACCACATGAACATATTCACGACCAAAAACTGCTGAAGGGATGTTTTGGTACTGATAATTATCTTTATCATGCGAAAAAAGACCGCTTCCAGGATTTCTTGCGTGGCAATACAGTGATTTCTGTTCAAAAGCGCAAGGAAAGGAGAAACCATTGATAGACCATAAAAGAAATACAGATCCTCTGCATGGATCACTCGATGTTTTGGCGATCGAATCGATACGCCGCCAAGTCGAAGAATCGGTGTTGGTCAAACAAGCCATGCTCACAGACGAAGCGTTGCTGACCAATGTGCTGGCCGTGGCTGAGAAAATAGTGGCCGTGTACCGCGCCCGTGGCCAAATCCTGTTGGCAGGCAATGGCGGATCAGCCGCTGATGCCCAACACATCGCCGCAGAATTGGTGGGTCGTTTCTCGTTCGATCGCCCCGCACTCGCAGCCATTGCGCTGACAGCCAATACCTCGATTCTAACCGCCATCGCCAACGATTACGGGTACGAAGCCTTGTTCTTGCGCCAGATCCAAGCGCACGGACGCCCTGGAGATTTGTTTGTGGGGATTTCCACTTCAGGCAGTTCCCGCAATATCCTCAGTGCATTGGCCGAAGCACGCGCTTTGGGTCTCACGACCGTCGGTCTTACGGGTGCCAACGGACACGCCATGCTGCACCACTGTGATTACCTTATCGCTGTCCCGTCTACCAGTACACCACGCATCCAAGAAGGTCATATTTTTATCGGGCATGTCCTTTGTTCACTTGTAGAAACAACGCTCTATGGTGGCCATGTAGCCTCGCACCCTAGATAACACCTACTGGCCTTAGCCCATAGGGTGATTTAGGTGCCTCCCTCGGCAACGATATCATCACTGGTGTAATACTCTTGGTCTGGCCCTGCACTGCGTATTTCGTAGCTACCATCAGGGTTAATGGTGATGCGATATGGCATCGACCATGGATCCAGGGAAGGATCCCGTTTGCTCTCGGTAACTTTGACGCGTGTGCGCAAATAATCCATGAACGACGACTGATCCATAGTAAGTCTGCGGCCGGGTGCGATGAAATCGATATAAATCACTCGAACGATTTCATGCACTTCGCTGGATGCTTCAAATATCTCGCCGTTATTGCCAAAAAAACCAAGCAGCTGCGTGCCCATCCGAGCGATAGCCCCGAAGACAATAACGACCGTAATAATAAAAATAAGTCTCATGAACATCGGCCACAATCCCCTTCAATTAGACATGGGCATCTTATTTGTTCTTAATCGTAGCCATTCGATTGTCCATAAACTCACTCAGTTGCACACCAAAGAGCACATTATGCTTTAAGAAATCAAAGAATTCTGTTTTTTCTAGGTACAGCAATTCAACCTCTCCCACCGCCGTAATGGTGGCTACTCTTGGAGCGTTTCGGAGGAGTGCTATTTCCCCAAAGAACCCCCCCACGCCCAACACGAATCGGCGTGATGTTCCATCGGCGTCTACTTGATCGACGAACACCTCTCCCTTGTGAATAATATAAAATCGGTCGCCCGGCTCTCCCTGGTGGAAGACGACAGTACCCGCAACATGGGTCTCGCGCTTGAGCATCGCCACCAGCGTGCTGATCCGGTGGGATGCAAGGGTCGAAAAAATGCCACCCTTCTCCATGAACATCCTACCAATGCGGATCATGTTGGTTACTTTCTCACCACCACCTACCGAACGCATCACAAACTCTTCGAAATCCTTTCGACCGAGTTCGATAAGCGTGCATTGTTCCAGTGCCACAACCGTAGCCGTTCGTGGGATGCGTTCAACCAGCGCGATCTCTCCGAAAGAATTGCCAGGCCCAAGCTCATTGAGCAGATGCTCTTGGCAATATTCATCCTCACGCATGACGCGCAATCTTCCGGAAAGGACGCAATAAAACGCATCCCCCTGCTCGCCTTGAGCGACGACAACGGTACCCGATCGCACATGTACAATGCGAGATCGGGAAATGAGTACACTGATTTCCTGACCAGTCAATTGTGAAAACAATGGAATGGCGTGCAAAAATTCTGCCATGTCCTCCTGTGCGGGTGTACTGCCGTATGCTATTTTTCTACCGAGTTTCGCAAGCGTACGCAGCGGAGAACCTGTCACTGCGAGTGTATTCGATATGCCAATGGAAAAAAACAATGCCAGCACAACGATCAGGGGTGTAGTCAGGACTGCGAAATAAACGAGCACCAATATTTTCATGACCCATCCGCAGACCATGAAATCGGCGGCAAGGCCTGTAGAGCTTGCAAGCAGGATGTGCCAGAAGGTGCTATAGACAAAATACATCCACACCAGGGTGGCAGCCGACATCCACACAAAGTATTCTTGCACAGGCGTACTTTGTGTACCACTGAATAAGCCACTCAAGAACTTTCTACGCAGAAATTTTCCAAGCGGCTGTTGAGGGTCACCAAACCCGGTAACATAGTACACGTACTGCGTCAATTCACTCTGGAAAAGGGGTGACAACCCGAATAGAAAAACCGCCCAACCCGCCTGCCATACGATCTCTAGAAAGGAAAAATAATGACCCAGCGCAACACACCACGGCGCAAGCAAGAGGGGGAGTAACATCCGCGTGAAGAAAAGCAGGGAAACGGCATCTCTTTTTGCACTCACGATGTCGTCGAGCCTGCAGTCAAAGAAAACCAAGCCGTAGCTAAACCGTAGGCGTGGTTCTAACACTTCACAATGATAATAAGAAAGAATCCATGCAGATACCAGATTCTTTAGGGTGATGATCAGCGAAACGCCCGCCCACAAAATGACGAGACCCAAACCGTAGGACAGTAAACGATGTACTTCACCAGCGGTAGGCGAAGTGGTAAATGCCAACAGAGCATTGCCTCCGCTCAAAACAACGTGCAAGAACACACCAAGCAATCCGGAGACCGTAAGCAGTACGAGCCAAGGGGTCGATACGAAGAGAGAGCCAAGAGCAGTGGACAGTTTGTTCTGAAAGCGTGTAGATCCAGAGATCCTCGCTTGAGGGGGGGGGGAGTCGACACTTGGACCGTCCGCCAGAAATCCGGCGTTATGGAGTAGTTCAATGGTATCGATGGTGTTCTTGAAACGATCGGTGCCACTCTCACCGATTTGTGCTTGCAAGATATCATGAAGTGTACGTGTCCCATCCCATTCCTGTGCAAGCAACTCTGTCTCCCTGGAGAGCTTGACGTAGGTTGCATTGACTGCATTTTTGAGAAAAACGTAACCTGGATCGATGCCAGAAAGCACGACACTGCTGATGAGTCGAGGGCGAAGGGTATCAAGGTCGAGTGCAGGCTTGCGAAGAGTCATCAATGCCTCCGAGAAATCCCGCCCTTCAGGACGAGGAGGAAAAGAGACGCTTTTCACCATCTCCTTTCCCCTTTACAAAACAAGCCCTTACGGGGCTATTGAGGAAGCGCACTTAGAGTGAATCTGAATGCTAGGCAAACAGCGCGAATATGGAGGTAGTATCGCCTTCGTCACACGCTCATGTCAAACCGTTCTCCGAAACTTACCCATTTATTTTGCAGCACAACCGCCGAGACATCCGGTGTTCGGTTCCTGCTTCACAGAGGCTGGTTTCACCTTCAACGACCGTCGAAGGCCAGCGCCGTCCTCTCCATAGGCTGAGACCGCAGAGCTTGCGGCCCCTTTCTCAAGGCTTTTTGCTGCATTGAGGTCGCGGTCGTGCATGGTGCCACAGGTTGGTGCAGCTGCCTCCGATTCTCTTAACATCGCTGACTCCTCCTCTTCAGACACGATGTAACACCAAATTCGTGTCCAGAGAAATTGGGGTCGGATCACATGGTGAGGTTTAGGGAGTGGCCGTTGCGTGCTCATCACGGATCTGGCGTGTATCGTTATGCTGTGCGTTAGCAACAACGACGTATTCCGCTCCACTTGCGTTCTTGTTCCCGTAGATAAAAATCGCGCCGACTCATCGGTGCAGTATCAGCATGTGCCATTTCGTGATGGCGTAGATACCGATGGTAACTGTCGTTTCTGATAAAAAAAAGAAATACTTTCCACCTGTGTGGCAGAAACGTCATCGATATCTCCGAGAAACCTCGCCCTGAGGCGCGTGGATGACAGAATGGGTCTTAGGTAGTCGCCAGTTTCAGCCATGTGGTGCTTTAGGTGCTCAATGAGGGTGGCCTGAGTAGCTTTTCTTGAAGTCTTCCAAAATCCCCCTCAAGGCTTGGATGGCGGCTGCATACTGTTCCCTCGGTTCTTGCTGATTGGTGCTTTCGTGTGGGATTATCGGCTGGGCTGACCCTTCTCTTGCGGGTTTTTCTGACACTGCTTGTGCGGTTGTCTGAGACACCACACGGGGCTTGTTGAGCGAGATGCCTTGGTTTCGTTTGTTCTTCATCAATGTCTCCTGGGCTTAGTTTTGTTCTTGGACGGCTACCCGTGGTGCAATGTGGCAGAGTAGTTCGTAGGGGATAGTGCCGGCAGCGGTCGCGATCTCTTCGACGGGCAGATCCTTGCCCCATAACAGCACCGGATCGCCGATGCGTGCGTTGGGCTGGTCTTTGAGATCCACACAGAGCATATCCATCGACACACGACCCACCAGGGGTGCACGCTGTCCGTTGACCAACACCGGTGTTCCAGAGGGGGCGTGGCGTGGGTAGCCATCGGCATAACCGACCGCAACTGTGCCGACCATGGTATCTACAGGACTGACCCAAGCGCCACCGTACCCAACGGTTTCGCCTGCACGCACGCGACGGAGTGCGATGAGGCGAGAGGAGAATTGCATCACGGGATGAAGCCCCAGGCTGGCGGCAGACTGATCCACAAAAGGAGAAACGCCGTAGAGCATAAGCCCGGGTCGCACCCATTGGCCATGGGTCGCGGGGTGGCCCAGAATGGCTGCAGAATTGGCAAGGCATGATGCGCCCTCCAGTCCTGCGATCACGCCCCGAAAAGAGGCCATTTGATGTGCAGTCATGAAGGAAGAACGCACATCGGCGCACGCAAAGTGGGTCATGAGTCCGATGGGTGGACGGACACTCCGACAGACAGACAGACGATCCCAGGCGTTCCGGGTATCTGCGAGTGGCAGACCCAAGCGATGCATTCCGGTGTCCACTTTGAGCCAAACCGACAGCGGCACAGACACCCTAATCGATTCTAAGGCTGCGATCTGCCAAAGGTGGTGGATGACGACCGTGAGTCCAAGACGGGCGGCGTCCTCGTATTCGCTCGGCTCGAAAACCCCCTCAAGGAGCGTGATGGGACATTGTATGCCGACCCCACGCAACCTTTCTGCCTCTTCTAGACAGGCAACGCCAAAGGCATCCACCTTTGTCTCATGCTGTTCTTCGGAGGGACGGCTCAGCATTTGTGCGATTCGTACCAGGCCATGACCGTAGGCGTTGGCTTTGATGATCGCCATAATCCGGCGACCAGGTGCATTGGCACGAACCTGCGCTACATTGTTACGCAAAGCAGCACGGTCAATGATGGCCTGTGTAGGACGACTCACAGAGGGTTCTTCCGCTTGAACGGTGTAGGAATCCCTAATTCTACCTGCATTCGGCCATCAACGGCATGTCTGGCTTCTCGCAGAGCCAACACCGTGCGCAATGCAGCGATACCATCGTCCAATGTACAGCTTGGCGCTGATTGCTCACCCCGCCACACGGCACGTACCTCTTGTGCCGTTCGCAGAAGCGCATGTCCCAGATCCACATGCAATGCCTCCCTCGGACGCAGCACACGGTAGCTCGGAAAAAGCGGATCTGGCATGGCTTCCCAACGCTCGATCGACGCACATCGATCCGTTAGGGTAATACGACCCTGTGTACCCACAAGGTCTAGCTCGAACAACGCATACTGGCGGTGATCCACCGCAAGCAGGTAGAACGGGATCGTGCCTAGTTCTAGCACAGCATCCAGGGTCGGATCTTGGTTAAGGCGATCGTCTTGCACACACCGCAAGACCTGTACCCGCTGCACCGCACCAAACCACCCCTGCACCAAGTCGATGAGGTGGGATCCATTTTCTAACACGCCTTTTCCGTAGCGGCCGACGATGTGCTGGATCGTCCCTAAACAACCCGTCGAGATTTCTTCTGCAAGGGTACGCAAAGTGGGATCGTAGCGGCGCAGGTAGTTTACGGCCACCACTGCCCCTGCGCCGTCTACCGCTGCACGAATCGCTTGCACCTCCTCTAACGTCGCCGCCACAGGTTTTTCTAGGAGAAGGGTGCGTGCACCCGCTGCGAATGCTGCCTCGACCACGGGCAAGCGCAACGCCGTAGGGGTCGCGATGCTCACGATGTCGGGCCGTGTCTCCAGGAATGCAGTACGGTAATCGGTATAGAGGGCATCAATCCCCCAATGACGACCGGCACTCGCAAGGCGCACAGGATCGGAATCGACCAAGGCACACAAGACCCCCAAACGATTCCAAGCACCCGCGTGCGTCAACACAGCGTCCCTGCGGTCGGTTTCGTCCCAACGCGACCCGACCTTGCCGCACCCAACCACGACAACGCTCGGTTGTTTGGTCATAACCGCATCGGCATCACCACATAGCGACAGGACTCATTCCCCACGCCTTGGAGCAGTGCGCTGCTGTCTGCGTTGACAAATCCTATCGTAACCCGATCTGCCTCAATAGCACCGAGGGCGTCCAAGAGATAGCCCACATTGAAACCAATCTCCAAAGCATCGCCTTGGTATTCTGCGGCGATTTCTTCTTCTGCTTCGTCTTGTTCGGGATTGGCAGCCAGGATCACAATTTTATTTTCAGACACTTGAAAACGAATGCCACGGAACTTTTCGTTTGAGATAATGGCGGCTCGGTTCAGTGCTCTGCGCAGTTCTTCTCGATCTGCCGTGGCCACCTTGGTGACTGCGTTTGGAATGACACGCCGATAATCGGGAAAACGACCATCAATGAGTTTGGAAGTAAACGTCGCGTCAGGCAAGATGACCTGAATATGGTTCGTGCCCAACACAACTTCCACAGGCACGGGCGAATCTTGTAACAACCGCAAAAGCTCCGCCACACCCTTGCGTGGAACAATCACCTGCAGGGGCGTGGTTGGCTGTACCTCCGATTCGACTTCGGCAAAAGCAAGACGATGTCCATCGGTTGCGCACGTTCGCAACCAACCACGCTCGACTTCGAGCAACAACCCAATCAAAAAGTAGCGCACATCCGCAACCGCCATTGCAAAATGCGTTTTTGCAACAATGCCTTTTAGGACACTTTGGGGAAGTGTCAATCGCATCCCGCCCTGTATTTCCTCAACGTTCGGAAACTCATCGGCGGGCAAAGTGGCCAGGGTATAACGGCTTTTCCCCGCACGCAGCAACAACCGATCTTTCTCTAAGACCATGCTGAGTTCCGACCCCTCAGAAAGCGCACGGCAGATATCCAACACTTTACGCGCAGGCACGGTGGTACGGCCCGGTTCTGCCCACATCAGGGGAATTCTGTACACCAGTTCTACTTCGAGGTCAGTGGCCGTCACCGACAGTTCATGCTCTGTCACGGACAACAACAGGTTCCCCAGGATCGGCAACGCCTGCCGTCGCTCGACTACGCTGGCTACCGCTTGGAGGGGTTTGAGCAGTGCCTCTCTTTGGATGGTAAAACGCATTGTCGGTCTCTTGTTCTATCGGTAGATCAATCATAAGGTTCTGTTTTTCAATATACCGTTTTGCATAAAAAAACGCTATCGCATACGCCACTGCTTTGCGTATGATGCACACCCATGTTAGAACGAACACACACCATTGCGACCCGTTTTCGTGGTTTTCTGCCGGTCGTCATCGACGTAGAAACCGCAGGCTTCAACCCCCACACCGATGCACTCCTAGAGATCGCGGCGGTACCGTTGCGGATGGGCGCGAACCAACGCTTAGAACGCGGTGAGACCCTGAGTGCCCATGTGATTCCCTTCCCCAACGCCAACCTAGAGCCTTCGTCCCTGGCGTTCACGGGGATCGATCCCTTTCATCCCTTTCGTTTTGCGGTACCGGAACGAGAGGCATTGGAGGGCATCTTTGTGCCGATCCGAAAGGCCATCCGTGAGGCGGGATGCACCCGTGCGATCCTGGTGGGACACAACCCTGCATTTGACATCAGTTTTCTGAAGGCAGCCGCCGCACGCAGTGGCATCAAGCAGAATCCTTTTCATGCCTTTACGACCTTTGACACGGCGACCTTGGCAGGACTTGCCTTTGGTCAAACCGTGCTGGCCAAGGCCGTCCAAGCAGCGGGATTGCCCTGGCACTCCGATGAGGCACACTCTGCCCTGTACGACGCAGAGTGTACGGCAGATTTATTCTGTGCCGTGGTGAACCGTTGGGACAGCAGCCTCGGATGTCCCTGATCCGTTGACAAGCAACACCACCGCGTGTACCGCAATGCCCTCTTCACGGCCGGTGTATCCCATCCGCTCGGTGGTCGTCGCCTTCACGTTGACCTGACCCACCGTAACCCCCATGTCCTGTGCTAGGTTGACGCGCATCGCATCGACATAGTGGGCAAGGCGGGGTACCTGGGCCACGATGGTCACATCGGCATTCCCCACAGACAGCGATTGTGCGTGCAGTGTGTGCATCACTCTGTCTAGCAGGATCCGACTGTCAATACCCGCAAATTCCGTCGAAGTGTCTGGAAAATGCCGTCCGATGTCTCCCAAACCCGCCGCCCCCAAGAGGGCATCACATAAGGCGTGGATCACGACATCTCCATCCGAGTGGGCCACCAAACCGCGATCGAAGGGAATGTCCACGCCACCTAGCACCAAACGTCGACCCGCCGCGAAACGATGGGCATCAAAACCATGACCAATGCGCATACAAAGCCTCTTGCGTTAGAATCGGTTTCTACCATACCACACGGCCTGACGGTTCTTTTATGAGCGAAGTTTTTACCCAGGATGTGTTGTCTCTGTTGGGACAACTGGATTACTCGGCCATCTTTGTCCTCATGGCCCTAGAGAGTTCTGTGTTTCCCGTACCCTCCGAATTGGTGATGGCCCCAGCAGGCTACCTGGTTGCGACGGGACACTTAACCCTCGGATGGGTGCTCATCGCGGCCAATCTGGGTTCCCTTGTAGGCTCCCTCGGCAGCTACCATCTTGCGCGGTGGCTGGGTCGACCGGTGTTGTTGCGCTTTGGACGCTTTTTTCTCATCCGCGAGCATCATTTGCACCAAACCGAACGCTTCGTCCGTGATCACGGAGAGATTTCTATTTTCAGCGGACGGTTTGTGCCTGGGGTGCGTCACCTGATTTCTCTGCCAGCAGGACTCGCACGCATGAACCAACAGAGGTTTTTACTGTACACCTTCTTTGGAGCGGGTCTCTGGAATGCGATCCTGTTGGTGTCTGGGTACTTCATCGGCGATCGTCGTGATTGGATGATGGCCCATGGGTTCTGGATTGTCCTCGGCGCGTTGGCCTTTGCGGCAACCGTTGTGGGAGTGTATGTCTACCGTCACCGCAACCGTACTGAAAAACCCAGTCCTGAAAACCCCGAATCAAGAGGCGAAAATCCATGATCAAGCCACTGACCAGCGTGGGCTGGTTACGTCACACGCTTTGGATACTCGTGGCCATTGCGGGAGCCTCCGCCCTGGGAGGGATTGCGAGTGCTCGCGGGGAAACCATCAATGCACTATGGTTTGTCGTCGCAGCAGTTGCCACCCATGCGTTGGCCTATCGCTTTTACAGTGCTTGGATTGCGGCACGGGTTTTGGCGATCGATGAAACCAGGGCGACCCCTGCGGAACGCTTCGACAATGCTCGAGATTTTGTGCCGACCCACCGATGGATCGTCTTTGGGCATCATTTTGCGGCCATTGCTGGCCCTGGCCCCCTTATTGGGCCGACCCTCGCAGCACAGTTTGGTTATTTGCAGGGAACCTTGTGGATCTTAGTCGGTTCGGTGTTGGGAGGCTGTGTGCAGGATATGGTGATCCTGTTTTTTTCCACTCGTCGTGATGGTCGCAGCCTTGGCCAAATGGCACGCGATGAATTAGGCCCAATGGGAGGGGCCGCAGCCCTGGTGGGAACGCTCGTGATCATGGTGATTCTCATCGCAGTGCTTGGGTTGGTGTTGGTCAATGCCATGAAACACAGCCCCTGGGCGACGTCTACCGTGGCGGCTACCATTCCCATTGCTATGCTGGTAGGCGTGTATTTGCGGGATATCCGCCCTGGACGGATCATCGAGGGTTCACTTTTGGGTCTGGTTTTGTTGCTCGTTGCTGTGGCTGGTGGTGGTTGGGTGGATCATTCACCGCTGTTGCGTCCTTGGTTTGATCAGGATGGCCTGTCGCTTGCGTGGGCTGTGATTGTGTATGGTTTTTTTGCTGCGGTTTTGCCAGTGTGGTTGTTGCTGGCACCGCGTGATTATCTTTCTACCTTTGTGAAATTGGGTACCATTTTGTTGCTCGCGGTGGCCATTGTCGTTTTGCATCCGGAGATCCGAATGCCCGCGCTCACGCGGTTCACGGATGGGACTGGGCCTATCTTCGGTGGAAAACTGTTTCCTTTTGTCTTTATTACGATTGCTTGTGGTGCCATCTCTGGTTTTCATTCCCTGATTGCATCGGGCACAACGCCAAAATTACTTGCCAACGAGCGCGACATTCGGCCCATTGGATACGGTGGCATGGTACTAGAATCGTTTGTGGCCATTATGGCATTGATTGCGGCTACCCTTCTGGAGCCTGGTGTCTATTTTGCCATCAACAGCCCATCGGGCGTGGTGGGTACAACGGCAGCGAGTGCGGTGGCCACCATTGCTTCGTGGGGCTTTCCCGTGACCGTTGCTCACATGAATCAGCTCGCCCAGATGGCCGGTGAAAGCAGTCTTTTTGCCCGCACGGGAGGGGCACCGTCGCTTGCGATTGGGATGGCCATGATTTTTAGCAGTGCCTTTGGAAAAGGGGTGCTCTCTTTGTGGTACCACTTTGCCATTATGTTCGAGGCGGTTTTTATCCTATCGACTTTGGATGCGGTACACGGGTCGGGCGATTCATGCTTCAGGATTTTCTCGGAAACCTATGGGCACCCTTGGGTCGGACTTCTTGGTATCCGTCTGTGATGTTGACGAGTGGGGTGATTGTGGCCGCTTGGGGTTATTTTCTGTACATTGGCGTGATCGATCCCAATGGTGGGGTGAATATTCTCTGGCCGCTGTTTGGGATCTCTAACCAGATGCTTGCGGCCATTGCGCTCTCGGTCGCAACCGGTATCTTGGTGAAATCTGGGCAAGGACGTCACGCATGGATCACGGGATTGCCACTCGGATGGCTCGCCCTTGTGACGACGAGCGCAGCTTGGGAAAAGATCATGAGCGAGGATGTGCGTGTTGGTTTTCTGACGGCAGCCAGCAACTTAGCCGACAAATTGGCCCTTGGCACTTTGCCTCCAGAAAAAGCAGCCATCGCGGAGAAATTGATCTTTAATCAACGTCTGGATGCCGGTCTCACTGTCTTTTTCGTGTTGGTACTGTGGGTGGTGATTTTCGATATGGTACGAATGAGTTTGCGTCATTTGCGTGGTTTGCCAGTCCCTCCGCTGACCGAATCACCCCATGAACCGAGTCGATTGGTAGAAGACTGGGTTCGGGACTAGACTGACAATGCAGTTGACAAACCAGAACAAAGCTTGATAAAATAGGGGGATAAATCGGCATCGAACCTTGCGAACTTGTGCATCTCACATAACTATCTGAACAGTGAGAATATTCCTGATGGATTCTTTCTTGCGGCAGTTAGAAGCGTTGAACTCGAACGGTACCCCTGCGGGGACGTATCGGCGTACACTGGACAACATCAGGCGTGATCGTCACAACCCTGTTATGTGGTGTCAACACGGAAACATCAGCCAGAGCGCCCAGCAGTCAATCGAGGCGGCTTGCAGCAAGGAGGTTGCAGATGCAACAGGCCATCTTGAAGGGGTGGTGCGCGATCACTATTCCTTTCGCCCAAAAGCAGCGGGGAAGCAATGTACCCTACCAGGCGATACATGGTTGCGCAGGGTAGTAGCTGGGGATGCTTTCACGGCCTATCATTTCGGGGACACTCCTGAGGATCTTGAGAGAGCAGATGACCTGTTGGCTAAATTGGTCGTGAACGGAAAAGCCAGCGTAGGCAAGTTCGCTTTTCAAGGACGTATGCATAATGAGAGATTTCCGTGCTGGTGGACCTGGTGGACGTCTTCGGAGCTGCGGGGTGCTCCCACCGATGGAGAGAGCTATGTCGAGGAATTGGCTCTGTTGAAAGGTACCATTGAGGCTGCCGAACGGTACGGCGCAGTAGAAATTACACTTAAAGTCAGCGATTTGCCTGTGGGTTTATATAAGCCAAGCAGTATCGATGGTTATGGTGCGCATTCTCGTTTTACACCCGATCTAACCGAGCGTCCCTACGGCTATACTGATCCCACCGCTCCAAAAGAGGAAGCAGATGTTGCTTCCAGCAGTGCAAAGCATGAAGGACGACCGGAGTTAATCTCTCAATCGATACCCTACGCCGATCTTGAAGAGGACACTTTCGTCCAGCTCACCTATTATCCCCCCTGGAAACCGGATCGCGTCTAATGGCCAATGCTGCTGATGCTTATGTCAAGGGTTTTCGTCGCCTCATGGAGGGGGGCTGCACCGGTCAGGCACGGGAGGTCTTGCTTGCACGTCTGGATGGCAAGAGCGAATCCGTCCATGGCCTGGTATCACCGTCACTTCTCACGCACGAGCCGAACCATCTCCTCCTCTTCTACCATCTCTATCGGGATCTGACCCCAAAACAGGACAATGCACCTCAGGCATTGGAATGTTTTCGTCGGTTGATCATGGAACAGTATTTACAGACGCTCCACGAAACAGACGCACCCACACCACGTCTTGATGATCTGGCCCGTTTGGTCGCATTCTGCCATGTCACGGATACGCCCGCTCTTGCGCGACAACTGCTCGGTAGCTTGTGGGGGTATTTGATGACTTTGCCCCCGCCTTTGGAAGAGATTCTGATCAGGGAAGCATCGAAGCGATCCATGGCATACGCAGTATTGGAACTGTGGGTAGCCACCTCTCACCCTAATCTGGGAAACGAGTTGCCCCCACACCAAGTCTCAGTCATCCGAAAAACACTCGACGCGGTTTTAAAAGCCAAGCCCGAAAACCTGGATCTCTTGTTCACGCTGTACAACGCTGCCGTAAAGGTCATGCCCGAAGAAGCTGGGAAAAAGTATTTTATCCAAATGCACCGCATGTGTACCGACAAAGCATTTCTTTCCCGCTGGCGGGGCATGTGCTGGCGTCATGGGTGCGTCCTCGAAACAGATCCTGCATGGGCAAAGTTGTTCTTGGGCGGATTAAAAGAATGTTGTGTAGACCCTAAAAACAAGAACGACGACCTAACCTGTTCTCTTGAGTTTTTAGAAGATGTCGCTATTCCTCTACTTGAAGAGTATCAAGAACTCAGAAAAACCGCAGAACGCCCACGCAGATCGAAGATGGCCATACTAATGCAAAGAGCCGCATAGACTACACCCGTTATACTCAGCGCCTTCGACGACCATTCACCAAACATTGGATGCTATAAGTCATGGAGATTATCAGCTTTTTCTCTTTCAAGGGCGGAGTGGGACGGACAGCGTTGTTGACCAATGTTGGGGTACAACTCGCTGAACGGGGAAAAACCATTGTCTTGATTGATTTAGATCTATCAGCACCTGGATTGTCGCTGATGCCCATCCTTGGCCCGTGGGTGGACCCAGAGGCTCACGGTTTTGGCATGAGTGACCTACTGGATCTCTATTATGACCAGGAAGAATCCGACGAAAAATACTTCCGTTTTTTACCACCCTCCAAGTTATTGCGAGAGGTGCGTCTTCAAGAAGCGGGTATCGCTTTCTCAGGGTCTGGACAGTTACTCGTGATCGATGCGGGTAGTTCGAAGTTTCGTCCGACTGATACCACACTCACGCCATTGTTGCACAAAATCCCATCCGGCTGGGATACAGAACCGTCTGATCAATCAGAATCCGCCAATCAAAAAGGTCTGCGTACCCTTGCCAAAGCCATTCACGAGGATCTACTCTCGTACAAACACAATGGCAAAGAGATCGACTACGTTTTTATTGATTGTCGCACGGGCTATCCAGAAATGGTGGATATTGGCCTTGGTTATCTGCCGAATCGTATCGTTACGGTTGCTGGCCTGAACGAACAGAACCAAGCTGGCCTAAAACAGACACTAGACGCATTGCGCCATCATAAAATCCCGCTATACAGCTACCGGAAACAACTTGCAGTGGTATTCTCGCCCATTCCCAACAGTGATGACGGCGAGACTCTAGACGCTTTGGATAGAGCACATGCACTGGTTGAACAATCTGGAAAACATACACAAAGTGGCATCCAGGAACGGCCACCGGAAATGTTTTACCTACACTATTCCTCGGTACTCGCCATCAGTGACAAACCGCTGATCCTCCAGCGACCTCACTCTATCTATGCTCGTGAGGTCAAGCTTGTCACAGATTGGATCGAACTTCGCAATATATCCGACGCAGATCGTGAAGCTTTGATGGATGAGGCAATTCACCGCTCGCGTCGTCGGATTCTCTCTCTGGCCCAAGTAGAGAGTAGGCCAGATCCCAAGGAGATGCCACCCTCAAGCAGAAAGTCGCTGTCTAAATCCGCGCCTTCTTCTACGATGCAAGCACCTTTGACAGCATTGCCGCCGTGGTACTGGCCTTTGGCACCAGTAGACCAAACTCATGAGCGAATCAAAGCACGAAGGCTTGAGATTCTGCGCCCGTCTCCTGGTGTAGAGTTAGACGAAGATTTGTTCATTACAAAGTTATGTTATTCCATATCGTTATTAAAGGAAGAGAAACGAAGCGTATTGAACGCATTGCCAACCATGAGTCAATTCCAAGTGAATGCACTCATGAAGTCCTTTGATGAAGCATCGGATGAGTTTGAGAAGCTTTACGAAGACAATCGGATGATTCTTGAGCGCCTCTATAAATCTCAACGGGAATGGGCCGAGATCGTCAACGAGTCTCCTCGTGAGGGACTGCTACGTTTCCTATGTGCGCCGATTCGTAAGGATGATAGAGAACCACTTTTCCATAGCATGGAGACATGGCCCGATTACTGGGTATGGTTAGGCGTAGATGTATGGCCTGAGTTTCAGAGTAGTGTCTATGATCGTGGTAGACTTACTCAGCGTGCCTTCGATCGTGCCGAACAAGTAGGGCAACCGGACGGAGTGGCAATGGCCTTGGTGGATACTTCGACGACAAGAAGTTTACTACCGGAACTAGAACGGGTACTTTTTGAACGTATTAAACCACTGGTTCAGAAAGCGAGTGATGAAAGCACAAGCCCATACAATCTTTTGAGGTTGGGTTGGAAGTTAAGTAATCATTCCACTTGGTTTTCTCTCGCTGAGGAAGTCCTGCGGAAAGTAATAGTCCTGAGCACTGATACAACGGTTACTGCACAAAGTTGGTATGTACTCGCTGTATTACTAACCGATAAATTGTCGCGTCATGATGATGCAGAGGCCGCCTATCGGAAGGCCATTGAACTGGATCCAAAATTTGCTTATCCCTGGAATGGGCTTGGCAATTTGTTCCAGGATCACGTGCACCGATATGAGGAAGCAGAGGCCGCCTATCGGAAGGCCATTGAACTGGATCCAAAATTTGCTCATCCCTGGAATGGGCTTGGCACTTTGTTCCAGGCTCACTTGC
>CAIJYR010000201.1 GCA_903824965.1 uncultured Thiotrichales bacterium | reverse complement strand
CTCGATACCATGCGCAAACAGGGCGTTAATCCCTTCCAGGTACTGGTTCAGACTTTCCAGGGGGTCGTGCCTCAACCTCGCCTCAGTTGATGAACTAACATCTCCGGAGCGTCCCAACAACACCCTCCTGAGCAGTTACGTAATTTATTTAGAAAATACAGATCAATCAATATTGATCAAGATCAACAGCTTGAGGCAAAAGAATACAGATGAATACTTGGTGGGAAAGTCTGTCTGCACGCGAGCGCGTCCTGTTGGGCGTAGCAAGTGTCGTTGTTTTATCTGGCTTCTTTTATTTTTTCCTCTGGAGACCAGTGCTCAACCAGGTGCATTCGTTACAGGAAGCAGTCGCAGAAGAGCGTACCGAAATGACTTGGATGACACAAGCAGCCGCCGAAGTCCGCGCCCTACGTGGTGTCGTTGTCACAGAAAAACATAGCGGTGAATCCCTCCTGTCGCTGATCGACCGCAGTGCCCGCGCCGCAGGCATGGGCAGCAACCTCAACCGAGTAGAACCCGAAGGCAACGACAAAGTCCGGCTCTGGCTGAACGACGTGGCGTTTGATGTCCTGATCCCCTGGTTGGCAGAATTGCACAAGAGCCAGGGTGTCACACCCGAAAGCATGGTCGCTGAACGTCAAAGCATCCCAGGGCAGGTCAACGCACGCTTGGTATTGGTAGCAGTTGGAGGGGTAAACGGTCAACCACCTCCGCCTTCAGGCGGGGGCTTGTGAAAGCAAGTCCGAGGTTGGCCAGCCTAAGCCACAGAGTACCGTGGCTATGTTGCAACGAAGTATAAGACTTGCCCCCTGGGGCGCTTCCTCAACTCCAGGCACTAAAAGCGGCAGAGGCACAGACACGGTACGGGTCACTACGAAACGGTTTGCTGCAATACGCTGCGTTATAACCTGGCAGCGAGGGGAGCACACCCGATCACTACTGAACGGTGTGTGTCACTAGACCCGTAAGGGCTGACAGCCGGGCAAGATCGGCACTTGAACACTGACGGTTACCCAAAACCGTCTCCTTTCATTCCCAGCCCTCAAGGGCAGGGTTTCTCGGAGACATTGATGAAACACAAGGGTCTGATCATACTGGGGGTGTTGGCCTATCTTGGGTTTTTCATCCTGCAAACACCTGCCGCACGGGTGATTGCGTGGTTGCCGTTGCCCGTCCAAGTCTATGGCGCAAGTGGCTCGATTCCAACGGGTAGCGCGGATCTGATCCAGTGGCATGAATGGCGCTTTGAGCACGTTACGTGGGTGCTGCGCCTACTGCCTTTGGTAATGGGTCATGTGGAGTTTAACCTGACGTTTCACAACCACGACGAAGGCACGGGACACACCAGAGCGGGGGTCACCCTACAACGTCGGTTCTATTTGACCGATCCGCACGTTCGCCTTCCCAGCAAAACCTTGGAACCGATGTGGCCCATGCTGACCAACCTCGATGGTTGGATCGTTGCCGATCTGGATCACCTCAGCTTGTCAAACAATGCGCTCGATCTCGCGGGTCAGGTGACGCTCGAAAACGTCACCTGGAAAAACACGCCGCCTGCGCCCCTCGGTGACTTTCTCGTAACCCTGGAGACGAATAAAGATCAGAAAATACTCGGCAAAATTGTCGATCGCAACGCTTTGCTGGCGCTTCAGGGACAAGTCACCCTCGAACCCAATGGTCTCTGGAAACTGACCGGCAGTATTGCCCCTCGCCCGAACACCCCCCCCAAAATCACACAATTCCTCACGTTCCTTGGTCATCCTGATCAGCAGGGACGCTTTCCGCTCGCCTTTGGTGGAAGCCTACCGCGCAACTGACCCGCACGGAGTTCGCTCGCATCCGCTGTGAGACATCGGCAACTATGCAGATGGATATTTACTGCTTCTCTATGTAAATCAGAAGCTGGTATTATAAAAACACATCGGCATCTAAATCGGCAAGAAACGATGCGCATCTACCAGAAACCCGTTATATTATAAACAGTAACTGATAGAAAACATCGGCAATGATGAAGCTGCTTGAAACACCTAGCCGTATCGAACCGTGTTTGATTGATGTACCCACTCCCGAACTCATCGATCTGGTTGCAGAACTGTCGCGTGCTGCGACTGTTCTTGGCGAGCGACTGCATCCGCGTTCTGCAGCCAGTCTTGCCGATCTGGTACGGGTGATGAACTGCTATTACTCGAATCTCATAGAAGGCCACAACACAAAACCGCGCGAAATCGAAGCGGCGCTTGTGGATCGTTTTGCAGATGACGATGACAGGCGCAACTTGCAACTGGAAGCAAAAGCGCATATCCACCTGCAGCGTGAGATAGATAGACGCTATGCCTCTGGCACACTTCCCGATCCAGCTTCGGTTGATTTCATTTGCTCACTTCACCGTTCGTTTTATGACAACGCGACCGATGCCATGCTCGTTCTGCGAAGCAGTGATCGCGTGATCAGGATACGCCCTGGTCACTTCCGGGAAAGCCCCGAAGAAGAGGTCAGCGTAGGACGCCATCTTCCACCGTCTTCACGTTGTATTGCGGCATTCATGGATTATTTTGCTGACAAATACAGGATGGAGGATGCGCGTGGCTTCGGATCGCGTATTCTTGCCATTCCGGCGGCGCACCACCGTTTAAACTATATCCATCCTTTTATTGACGGTAATGGCAGGGTCAGTCGTCTGGTAAGCCACGCAATGGCATACAAAGCAGGGATTGGTGCACACGGTTTATGGTCTATTTCGAGGGGTCTTGCACGCGGCCTGCAAAGTCGTGCTGAATATAAGAACAGGATGGATTCTGCTGATACGCCAAGACAAGGCGATCTTGATGGACGTGGTAATCTGTCGCGTCGTGCGTTGGTCGATTTTACTATATGGTTTCTGAAGGTCTGCCTCGATCAGATCGCATTCATGTCAAGCCTGTTCCAGTTGGGAAACCTGAACAAACGCTTGCGGATCTATGTTGCACGGCATAATTTTCGCGATGAGGCGTGGTTTCTTTTGGAGCAAGTTCTCCTGCGCGGCGAAGTCCCACGAGGCGACGCAGTACGTCTGACAGGACTCAAGGAACGAACCGCACGCACTTTGCTGGCGGATCTGGTGGCGCACGGCATTCTTGATTCAGATACGCCCAAAAGCCCTGTATCGCTCCGTTTCCCGATGGATGCCGCTGAAATTTTGTTTCCCGATCTGGTTCCAGACATGGGAGACGATCACGATCTCATGTATCCGTAGACGGATCTCTATTTGGCGGAAGCTGACAGGGATTGGCTGTCCGGTGATGAATGATCTTTGGCGGATTCAAGCTTGAATCCGCCCCACCATAATCCCCATGCTGTGAGGTCATCGCGCTCCATGCGATCCTTCAAGGACTCTGACCCAACGCCCTGACCACACGGAAACCTAGAACACTGCTATGGCTGGTGGGTGTGAGGCTGCGGCGGGTGGTCGTGCGGGTTGGAAACTCAAACCAACTGCCTCCACGGTATACCCGATTGGTGTCCCCCGTGGTTTGGCACTCTTGTGCGCTTTCGTTCCGTGGGTCGGCCCAGGCCGAACACGTCCATTGCAAGACATTGCCCAACATATCATATAATCCCCACGGATTAGGCGCAAATGAACCCACTGGCGCGGTTTGTTTGTGATCCCAGACGCTGCCGCATTGATCGCAATTTGCGTGGTTCCATCCAATGTCGCTGCCCCAGTAATAGGCCGTTGTGGTTCCGGCTTGTGCGGCGTATTCCCATTCTCCCTCAGTGGGTAATCGATAGGCTTTTCCGGTCTGTTGGGAGAGCCATTCGGCATAGGCCATGGCATCCCACCAGCTGACATCGATCACGGGGCGGTTGCCACGACCCCAGCCCTGATCCATGGGCGGAGTGCGCTGTGTGGCTTTGGCAAAGCGGTCATATTCCTCGAACGTAACGGCATATTTTCCCATATAAAAAGCGTTGATCTGGATTGTGTGCTGTGCCACCTGGAGGGTTCCCGCAGGAATTAAAACCATGGCTGGGTCGAACGATGGAGGGATCAACGCCTTTTTTGGATCGGCAGGGAGCGTGTTGACCAGGGGCGGTACAGAGAGGGGAACGACTGGCAACACCAACGGCGTAGCGTTGGGAACTACGGGCAGAGGGGCGGGGGTGGCTGGTGTTGACAGTGGTGTCAGGGGTTTTGGAGGCGATACAGCAACACTGTCGAGCCACGAAAGGATTTGGACACTGATCCCCAACGAAACCACCAGGAGGAGCGTTGCGAGTATCGTCCGTTTGAGCCAATCGCTTCCGCAGTGCCCCTGCAGGGATCGAAGCAGGCGGAACAGCTGCCGAACCGTGTTGCTTATTGATCGTTTAGGAGGTTTGGTGACTTGGGGGTTTGCGGCTGACAACGCACACCATCCGCAGCCTTTGCCGAAATGTTGATGCTCGATCTGTACGGAACATTGCTGTAATCCGCTGATTAACGAATCAAAATGCTGCAACCACTCTAAGGCACTGGGTCTGTTGCTGCCTTTTTCAAAGGCGCGATCGAACAGATCCCTCGTCTCTTCTTTGAAAAACGGGTGTATCGTTTGGGTTGAGGGTTCTTGGTGCGGGTTCTGTGTTTTTCCATAACTGTACAGTCCCTCTGCAATACGCTCTGCGATGCTTGGCGGTGCCTGTGTGCCTATTGGACGACCTTGGTAGGGATGCAGTCCGTTGTTCATCAATTGAAAGAGGATGACCGCAAGCGCAAATCGATCTTGTTCCAGGGGGTCGAGTTGATCGGGACGTAATTTTCCTGTGTGTCCCTCTGGCAATAAATATTCTGCTGTGAACAGATCAGCACGATACCGGATATGCCCCTTGCCCTGTACGTCATAGCCATCACAATCCAGCAAACAAACAAATCCTGTCTTTTGATACACTAGCACGTTGACGGGCTTTAGATCGACAATGGCATGTCCTTTTGCATGTAATTTCCAGAGAGCGCCTGCCAGATTACGCCCAACGTACATGCGGAACCGATAATCTTCTCGAATCTGTGCACGTCGACGCTCGGCTTTTTGCAAGACTTGCTCTAATACCACGGCGCGTTTCATATCCACCACGGGCATGATATAGCCGAGCAATTTGCCTCGGTGGTCTTCTACCAAAGCACTTGGCCATGCGATTTGCACGTATCGATCGCGAGCAGCCCAGATCTCTTCGTCTCCGGGCGGCGAGGCTAACATGGATTCTAGCTTTGCCTGAAGATGGGTATGCGCATCCAGGAAATGTGTATGGTAGATTTTGAGGGCCTGTTGGTCGTTTTCGGGGTCTTGGTAAATCGTTCCTGCCCCACCCCGCCCCAAGACTTGGAGGCGAGCTAGCTCAGCGTTCCGTTTTTCCGTTCCCTGAAGACTGCGCAGAAACATTGCCATGGTTTCGACCAAGATGGGTGGTATCAGAATGTTTCTGGAACCTCTAAAATGGGGTCATTTTAGGGTATCAGCTATAAGAAAGAAAAAAGAACTGGTAACTGCTCAGATCTCCACGTCATACCTGCAACCAATGTTTTTAGCCTTTGATAAACCCCTTCCCTTAGGGAAGGGGCTGGGGGATGGGGATTCTTGATGCTTGATGCTTGATCTTGATAAGATTAAGTCAGAACCAGCCCCCTTTCTTTTTTTTAGTACAAAGTCAAAATATGGCATCTTTATTGAGTGATGTTCTAGTCATGCTACCTGCCTGAGCAGTTACAAGAACTGATGCGTACCAATACTCGATAGGTGGCGGAAGGACGCTTTAGACTACTAAGCCTCGTTTTCTTGCGAGCACGCTTTGAATCTGTTTTGCTAACGTTTCTATACTAAACGGCTTGACTACATACCCATCCGCTCCAGCACGTAGGGCTGCCACCACATGCTTTCTCTCACTGCGTGCGGTGACCATTACGAAAGGCAGATCTTTCAAACGCTCGTGTTCCATGACCCAGATCAACAAATCCTGGCCATTGACATCTGGCATTTCCCAATCGCACAACACAATATCCACTGGATTGCCCTCAAGCACTGCTTTAGCATAGCGGCCATTGGCCGCTTCTAAAATCTCGATCTGACCAGAGGTTGCTTGCAATCCTATGCGGATAAAGTCACGTATAAGTGCAAAATCATCGATAATCAGCACACGGATCTTTGGCATAGTGCAGCACCATAATAAAGTTACTCTATGTCTAAGTGACGCCGCTTATTCATAACGCAGTGCCTCAGCAGGCTGGGTGGAGGCAGCACGCCAGGCTGGGTAGAGGGTTGCGAGTAGGCTGAGTGCAAAAGCAATCAGACCGATTTGGATCACATCAATCCAATGTAGATCGGAGGGCAAACGCGAGATCGGATAGACATCAGGTGCTAGAAATTGGACGCCAAAATGGGTTTCGATGGCCGCGACCAGAGTGGCTGCATTGAGTGCAAGCAATACTCCACCGATCACCCCCGCGAGGGTACCCACCAGTCCAATGACGCTCCCCTGGACGATAAAGATCGCAAGGATACCCCGAGGGGTCATCCCAAGTGTACGCAGAATAGCAATGGCGGATGCCTTGTCGGTGACGACCATCACTAAGGTACTGACGATGTTAAAAGCCGCAACCCCCACAATCAACGCCAGAATAATAAATATCATTTGGCGTTGTTGCGCAAGCGCAATAAAGAAATTGGCGTTCTGACGTGTCCAATCGGAAACAAAATAATGCCCAGGAAGGGTCTCAAGCACCTCCCGAAGGATGCGTTGGATGGCATAGGGGTCTGTGGCCTTGAGGCGCAACCCACTGATCTGATCTCCCAATCCAAACAGGTGTGCAGCATCCGAAAGAGAGAGCAGTACGAGTCCTGCATCGTATTGGCGGATGCCGACGTTGAACAGCCCTACCACCGTGCGACGACTGAGGGTTGGCAAGACATCCTCGCTCATGATGCCGCCACGGGCGGTAATCAGCGTCACCTGCCCCCCCATAGAGACCCCAAGGCGTTCCGCCAGAACACGCCCCAGAATGATCCCGTCTCCGTTCGAAACCAAGGCGTCTAGGCGACCCGCGATGAGGTGGGTGCTGAAATCCGCGACCCGCTCTTCTGCGGCGGGTACAATGCCCCGCACCAAGACGCCTGCCACGGTTCGACCTTCTGTGAGCATCGCACCGCCATTGACGAACGGTGCCACAGCAGCCACTTCAGGGTGGGCAGAGACCCTTTGAGCTACGCGCTCCCACTGGCTGAGCGTACCATCTGGATCACTCAAGGTGGCGTGGGACAGGGTACCCAAAATCCCTTGGCGCACCTCTTTTTCAAAGCCGTTCATCACCGCCACCACGGTGATGAGCACTGCCACCCCCAGCGCGATACCCAGCATGGAGATGAGCGAGATGAAAGAGACAAAGTGGTTGCGTCGCCGTGCTCGGGCATAACGCAAACCAATCCAAAGGTGCAGAGGTCGGAGCATGTTGTGGTTCGCTGAAAAACTGTCCTATGATGATACTGGAAATGCAACCTTTCAGGGGATGCCATGTGTTCAATGCCACAGTGACCACCCAAACACCAGCACATCACGCGATCCTCGGTTCATTGCTTGGAACAGCGGTGGGCGATGCTATTGGCCTACCGTATGAAGGGCTGTCCAGGCGTCGAGGGGTTCGCTTGTTCGGGGAGCCAAACCGCCACCATTTTGTCTTCAGGGGCGGCATGGTCTCGGACGATACCGAGCATACCTGCATCGTTCTGCAAGCACTGATTGCCTCGGGTGGCGATGTCGAGGTCTTTGGTTCCCAACTGGCTTGGGGGTTACGCTGGTGGCTGTTGGGTTTACCGGCGGGTATTGGCCTGGCCACCCTAAAGGCCAGCGTGAAACTGTGGTGCGGTTTTTCTCACCGAACGAGCGGGGTGTTCTCCGCCGGAAATGGCCCCGCGATGCGAAGCGCCATCTTAGGCGCAGCGGTTGAGGAATTGTCCCTACTCCAATCTCTGGTGGTCGTTTCCACCCGCATCACCCACACCGATCCAAAAGCAGCATACGGTGCCCTCGCGGTTGCTTTGGCGGCGCGACTCGCCCGAACGCATTCGCCAGTGAGCGGCACACAGTATCTAGAAGAACTACGCTCTTTCCTACCCAAGGATGTGGATCACTCTTTCCTAGAGAGCATCGAACGCGCCGTACACAGCGCAAACGCTGGCGAATCCACGGTCTCGTTTGCTCAATCGCAAGGGTGGGAGAAGGGGGTTTCTGGCTATGTGTACAACACCGTGCCCATTGTGATTCATGCTTGGCTTCAGAACCAGGGGGATTTGGCGTCGGGTGTGGGTGCGGTGATCCGTTGCGGTGGGGATACCGATACCACGGCTGCCATCGTGGGCGGCATCATCGGCGCTCACGTTGGCAAAGAAGGGATTCCCGCCGATTGGTTGAACGGATTGTACGAATGGCCAAGAACCGTGCGCTGGATAGAACAACTCGCAGAAGCTCAATCAGAGGGGCGAAAGACACCCCCTTTACCTGCGGTGGGTCTTTTGGTTCGTAACGCCCTGTTCTTCGTGGTGGTTCTCGGTCATTTGGTCAGAAGGCTTTTGCCGCCCTATTGATTAGGGGTTCATCATAAGCCGTTCTCAGAGACAAGCCAGAGAGGGGCAAGCTGAAAGTTAAGCGTTTTCTTGATCCCTACCAACTACCTTTGCGTTATTTCCATCGACATGGATAATTGTAACGTCTCTGGCACT
Source organism: uncultured Thiotrichales bacterium (assembly GCA_903824965.1). GTDB lineage: Bacteria > Pseudomonadota > Gammaproteobacteria > CAIRSR01 > CAIRSR01 > CAIRSR01. The sequence goes on along the minus strand of CAIJYR010000201.1, from coordinate 915 downwards.
TCCTCCAATATTGATATTTGGTGTATTCATTTCTCTCTCCTGGTCTATCTTTCTCTCCCGGCGAACGCCTTCGAGTAATTCACGTACTGTATATCTCCGAACAGCACCAGCAGGCCGGAGCACCCAGTCTGGCCCTTCCTCTGCCTCCAGACTCAGCAAATGTTCGTACTTTTCGTCAACGTCGGGTTGTTCCAGCAAAGGAACAAGCGCCTCCACGCCTAGATCGCCGTGGAGCTTATGAACGCGCTCCAGATCGTCCAGGATGATGTTCAACGCAATCCGCTGAAATGTGGGTGGCCCCTTCACACCAATATCCACCACACGCTTGTTACGATCAGCACTTACCAACACGCGACATTGTGCCGCCTCGAACACAGCACCCGATCGCCAACACCGTCGCACGCTCTCTAGTTTTTTGTGTGCTTCTACGATAAAACGCGGTATCAATCCAACTGGTAGCAGTTTGTTGTAACGGTAACGAAAGCGCAAACAACCTTGCTGATAAAACTCATCGTACTTGAAACCCTCGATCTCTATGGGCAATCCATATGGTACAAGAAACTGGTCAGTCGTGCCAGGTAAGGGGAAGCACAACCCCAAGTCCTCCTCCTGCATCATCGTCAAGATGTATTCGTGGCGCTCAACGGGATAGCGGGTTTGATCCAGCCATTGCGTAAGCTGATCTTGGCGGAGAATACCGTTCTGTGTTCGCAATGCTTCGTGATTCAGAATGGTATAAATAGCACCTGTCAACCAATTCGGATCGAGTAACAGGGAAGTCGCCATTTTTCGCGAGCCCCGACTGGGACATCCCAGTCGCCGTCGGGAGCGAAAAATTGGCGACATGCCGTGCCTTCGGCGCCCGCGCCGCCCTGCGTCCGCCACGACTCGCCACTTCGCTGGCTCGCCATGGCT
>CAIJYR010000200.1 GCA_903824965.1 uncultured Thiotrichales bacterium | reverse complement strand
CAGTGCTGGTTTTGAATTAAAAGCATTTCTGTTTGTCCTGGCTCACAGCTTTCAATTCGCAGCCTGAAATATCATATTTCTTATGCGGTCTTCGTCGCCTGATAGGTGGCAACTTGGGTTAATCTAATATGACGCTCACGATATAATCTTGCAATCGCGTCTCTTTTTGGTATTCTTGAAGCCATAACGCACCTCCAATGGCATATAAAATATTGGTGTTAAGGGTACCATGCACACCCACCACAACCACCACCTAAATTCTTCTCGACGGGCTTTCTTGGGTCGATGCGGGACACAGCAGAAAGTGGTTGTGAGATTTTACAGCATGTCGAGTTCCTGCACCACGTCACAGTGACATTCGATGCACTTCCCTCTCAGCCGCAAGTAGCCTTTCTCAACGGTGCCGCTGAAATGGGTGATCGTTACTGCATGGATACAGTGCCCACACCAGACATTGGCCAACAGACGTTGTCGGAGGTGGGCAGGAATGGATTACCAGCACTGGCGAGCCGATGGAGTGAAGTTGGGAAGTGATTCTATGTCCATGATTATTCCTCGAACAATTCAGTCAGCAGAGTCAAAACGGGCGTTCCTCATTATGCGTGCTTCTTCCATTGCCGCACGGGTCTCGGCGTTGGGTACCTTGAGCTCCAGAGGAAAAGCCTGGTCGCTGACCACTCGCTTGAACAGGATGCGCACAGCATCCGACACGGACAGTCCCATGGTTGCCAGTGCTTTGCTGGCTTGTGCTTTGATCTCGTCATCTATCCGAACGTGTAGCATCGAGGAATGAGGCATGATGAGTTGCTCCGTTTTTGTGATTATGTGTCTCGTTTGCGATACGCTCAAGGAGCCATATGAACGACACGGCCTTACCCGATTTAGCCATGGAGGTTTAGCGGCAGCGCAAGTCACTGCGGTCAAGCGAATTGCCTAGCAAACCGCCACCGACCATGCCAAGTAGCGTTCCTAGGGTTCTGTCGTTGCCCCCAAGCGAGTTGCCAACCAACCCACCTAGCGCCGCGCCGATGACGAGGCCGATCGTTCCGTCGCTACGGCGGCAGTGGTAGCGACCATCGCGCTCGCGCCAGATGCGATCGTGACGAGTTAGGTGCTGTTCGCGATAGTGATGTCGCTCATGGTCGCGGTTGTAGCGATTGTCATTACCCCTATCGCGGTCGCGATCATGGTGATGGCCCCTGACCGACACCCAGGGGGACGGATCAGCGTAGGTCGGTATAACTGTGGTAGCGAATGCTAGCAGGAGGGTGGTAATAATGTATTTCTTCATCAGTGTCTCCGAGAAACCCCGCCGGGCGGGAATGAAAGGAGACGGTGTTCGTCTCCACGGTTACAACCCTCTAGTGGTTGCCAATGTTTGTGGCTAATGCCCTGAACCAAACCGTTCGCCGTCTGAATGTTGAAACTACCTGATGCACGAACTGCCACATGCCCGTGATGAACGCCTGTTTTTTTGCCCGTAGGCACGGTGGCAACCACCCTATATCCCGTCTGGAACCCTTTGATTCGTTTCGACCGAGTCAGGTACCCGCGTGGGAACCCGTAGGCATTCAACCGTGTACGCTGGTAGCTTCCACGTCCCATTGCTTTGAGTGCCAGCGTCGGTTTCTGCCACTCTTCCACACTGCCTACCTTTCCAACACATACTGCATCCAGTGCGTGGGTTTTGGGAATCGACAACCTTGACCGATTGAACTTGGTCAAACCACCCGATCCGGTAGTCACCGGGAGTCCCGTTTCCTTAAGCGTATTGAATAGTGCCCACCGAGTAGTGTTGACAGCGGCAGCGTCCTTCAAGGGACGCTTGGCTTGTGCCAGAATCCAGTCAAGCCGTTTCTTGTCTTTCGCTAAGAACTTCTCAACCTCTTGTGCACCCTTTTTCTTGTTGCAAGGTTACGCAGCTTCGGTTCTTGCGAACCTTGCAGCAGACCGTTTCGTAGTTACCCGAACCTTGTCTGTGCATCTGCCGCTTTCAGTAGCTCAGGGTTGAGGAAGCGCCCCAAGGGGCAAGTCTTGTACTT
>CAIJYR010000199.1 GCA_903824965.1 uncultured Thiotrichales bacterium | reverse complement strand
CATGGCGAGCCAGCGACGTGGCGAGTCGTGGCGGACGCAGGGCGGCGCGGGCGCCGAAGGCACGGCATGTCGCCAATTTTTCGCTCCCGACGGCGACTGGGATGTCCCAGTCGGGTATCGCGAAAAATGGCGACTTCCCTGGCTTAATGTCCTTGATTTCTTGTTCGAGCGTCTGTAGCTGCTTGAAAAAAGACATTTGCTGTTGCTGAGACTCAAAGAGTTTCTCTTGAATCTCAGTTACCGCAGCAAGTAGTTCCATTTTGTTTGATAGAGAATTGGACGCGCTGATAAACTCGCGAATCATCTTTGCAGATTGAAACGCAGCAGTCATTTCTGTGAGCATGGTACCCGTACCTTTCAGGAGACTGGCTTATGCAAAACGCAAAAAAGGGTGATCGTTTGACTTTGACTGAGTGCCAAAAAGGAGGGTGTTGATTCTGAATGAGTTTTCTTTGTAATAAAATAAGAATCAGTCAAAACCAGCATCCTACCTCTCCCCACCCCCTCTCCTTCCAGGAGAGGGGCTATGCCTACAGCGTTATCTTACTCCAATTCTGCGGCCAGCATTGCGGCCAGTGCGTCATCCGAAAGCGCATCCAAATCGGCTTGATGGGTATGATCGGCTTCCTCTGCGGGTGCAAGCAGCGATGGCTGCGTCCAACCCAGCACATCGTGGCCAATGTGGCTGAGCAAGGCATCGAGCGTCGGATAATCGAAGAGCAGGGTAGATCGCAAATCACGCCCAAACGTCGTGACCAAGCGGTTCCGAAGCTCAACCGCACCGAGGGAATCCAGCCCAATCTCAAACAGGCGCTTGCGTGCCCCAAACCCCTCGGGGTCTGCGATCCCAATGGTTGCGGCAATTGTCTCGCGCAAACGCTGCTCTAACAGTATCCAGCGTTGCCCTGGCTCGGCAGCAGCCAGGGTGTCCGCCCATGAATGCGTGGGGGCTTCCAGGGTCGTGGGTCGCAAATGATCGTAGAGCGGATTCGCGCCACTGCGATCGATAAAGCGCCCCCAATCCACCGGAAACACCGCAAGCGACGTAGGAATCTCCGCCGTGACAAGGCTCGTTAGGGTTGTCAACGCCTGGGTGGGTTCGATCATGTCGATTCCCCATTCCGCGAAGCGTTGGGTCAGTTCCAAAGCCATGCCTCCGCGCCACGGCCCCCAATTCAGTGCGATCCCTGGCAGTCCAGCGGCGCGGCGTTGCGCCATGAGTCCGTCCAGATAGCCATTGGCAAAGGCGTAATTGCCCTGTCCAGCCGATCCCACGATGGGTGCTATCGAAGAGAACGCGACAAAATGATCAAGCGCCATCGACTGACTCAGTTGGTGCAAATGCCAACTGCCGTTGATCTTGGGGGCAAGCACAGGCGCGAAACGCCCCCACGATTGTTGCACCAGAGGGGCATCGTCGAGCACACCCGCGAGGTGAAAAATCCCCGCAAGCGGCAGTGGCCCCGCCGTGAAATCGTGCCAAAGGTCTGGGAAGGATGCGCCATCGGTGACATCCCCCTGCACCACACGAACGCTTACACCTTCTTCACGCAGTGTTTCGATCTGCGCTTGTTGCGCGGCATTCGGTGCACGGCGGCCAAGCAGGATCAACCCACCAGCACCCTGCGCCACCAGCCATTGTGCACACAGCAACCCAAGCTCACCGAGACCACCCGTGATCAAATAGGCACGATCCGCACGGATGGGTGCCTGATCCGCAAGGGCTTCTAGGCGATACGGTTGGAGACGCGACTGATAAAGGCTACCCTGTCGCACGGCCAATTCTGCAGGAGCCTTCCCCGAGAAGGACAACACCAGGGGTGCGGTATCGTCTAGGGACGTCTCCAGATCGAGGAGTCGGCATTGCAGGGCAGGCAGTTCGCGCCGCACCACGCGGCCCAACGCCCACAACCCCGCTTGGAGCGGTTCATCCCCACGATCCAGCGCCAACACGGTTTGACCACCAGCCGTCAGGATCACGAGGGGCAGCGGTTGATCGGCGAGTTTCCGGATCACGGCGAGCAAAAGGGTCAGCACCGATTCGAGCGGCTGCGCTGCCTCCTCGGGTGTACCCACCAAATCGAGTCCTGCCCCAAAGAGCACACCATGAAAGCTTGCCGTCTCAACGGCAAGGGTTGCCGCAAACGATTCGGCATCATGCACCACCGTCGCAGGCGTGGACAAATGCCGTGCTGCGAGGGCCGCAGTACGACCCGCTCGATCGTCAAACAACAACCACGGCCCCCCCGTTTCAGGCATCGGGACTGGGGGTGCGTAAGGTTCCCACTCGATTCGATACAGATGATCTTGATAACCGCGCAACAGCAGAGCACGTTGTACCCGACGTGCTTGGAAGCCCAACAGTTCGGCGGTGAGGTGGTTGCTCCCATCGGCCCACTCCGCCCACAAACGCACGTCCGACACCGCACGATTCGGATCATCGCTGGGCCGTAGGGTGATGTGGCTCCAGAAACGGGCGGGCCGTTCCCCATGACCCCCATGGCCTCGATAACCATCATAACCATGGTAGGCGAGCCGTTCGATGCTAAACGGAATCATCGCTTCGCTGTCGCTTAGGCTCACAAGCGCCGCCAATCCCTGCAAAGCTGCATCGAGCAGTCCTGGATACAGTGCTAGATCCCCGAAGGGGCCGCGCTCTACAGGTATCCGTAAGCGTGCAATGACCTCGTTCCCATGACGGGCAATGCCCTCGATGCACCGAAACGATGGCCCAAGCGCAATATGGGGCTGCCATACTGCGGTATAAAAATCCTCTGTATACACGTCACGCTGTACCGCCCCCAGGGTGGTCTCCACGAGCAGGGGGGCACCAAGCGCACGACCGAGCACACCGCTTACGTGTGTGTCGAAAACGTCACTCGCTTGTGCCTCTTTCGGGCTGGAAATGAGCCGGAAAGGTCGCCCCGCACCCGCATCCGATGGTTGGCTGTTTTCGATCCAGAGTTGTACGCGACGTTCGCCCACCGTCGGCAAGACGAGCGGTTGGGGAAAAATCAGGTTTTCAAACTGACAGGCAGGTTCTCCGTGTACAGCGAGGGCCGCTTCCAGCAACAACGACAAATGACCCGCCGCAGGAACAACGACCTCCCCAAACACGCGATGCTCCCCGTAAAAAGGCAGCCGCTGAAGGCTAAAATCGTTCTGGAACAAAATGCCCGGCAACAACGGCGACTGGATCTTTTCTCCCAACAAAGACACCGCAGACAAAGACAGTGTAGAGGGTGTTTCGGTCGGTGCGTCCAGCCAGAAACGACGCCGCTCGAACGGGTACTGTGGCAAGGGGATGCGAGGCATACGCCCATAAAACGCTGACCAATCGATCGGCACGCCGCGTTGCCAGAGTTGTCCGAGGGTCGTGAGTAAACGCTTCCAATCGGGTTCATTGGCGCGAAGGGTCGGTAGCCATAAGGCACGATCGGCCGAATCTAGGCGTTTGGCCATGCCTAGCAGGGTGGGTTTTGGGCCGATCTCCAAGAACGTATCGAAACCCGCTGCCAACAACCGCTCCATGCTTGACCCAAAACGTACAGGTTCCCGCAGGTGGGCTACCCAATACTCCGCAGAGGCCATCGTACCATCGCTTACAAAATCCCCCGTCAGGTTGGAAACCACGGCCATCTTTGAAGAGTGGAAACGAACGGATCGCGCTACTTCGGCAAAAGGCGCTTGCAACGGCTCCATCCCAACCGAGTGGAACGGATGGGACACTACCATCGGCCGCACCTTCAGGCCCAAACGAACGAGGTGTTCGGTTACAAGCGCCAAGGCCGCATGGCTTCCCGCAATCACTTGACCCGCAGGGCCATTGAGGGTCGCGAGTTCAACACCCTCGAATCCGGTGATCGCGCTACGCACAGTGCCCTCACTGCTCAGCACCGCGACCATGCCACCCGCGCCACCCAGTTCATCGACAAGACGCCCACGCGCCGCAACCAGCCGCAACCCATCCTCCACCGAAAAAAGACCCGCAATACAAGCGGCCGCATACTCGCCAACGCTGTGTCCCATGACGGCATCGGGCTGAATGCCCCAATGCAACAGCATACGCGCCAGGGCAACCTGTAACGCAAACAAAGCGGGTTGGGTATAGCGCGTGTGATCAAGGTTTTCTGCGCGTCGCGTGTCCCACAGCAGTTCCGTGAGCGGCATTCCGAGGAGCGGATCTAAGACAGCATTGCATCGATCGATTTCGGCCCTGAAGGTAGGTTCTGTCCGGTACAGTACCTGACCCATGCCGGTGTATTGCGAACCCTGTCCGGTAAACAACCAAGCGACCTTTGGTCTTTGATCGAGTGCATCAACGGACCCCCCCGCACCTTCGCGTTGTACCAAGAAGGCTTCTAGCGCCCCCACGAGGGCAGCACCCTCGGCGGCACCCACCAGCGCAAGACGATGGGGGAGGGTGGCACGACCCATGGCGGCAGCAGCACAGGTACGCTCAGCCTGTTCGGATACCGCCTTCATGCAAGCGAGATAGCGTTCCGCTAGGGTGTGCAGTGCAGTCGGTGTGTGGGCGGAGATCAGCAGTAGGTGATGATCGGGGTGTGCAGAGGGATCGTGGCTGGCGTGCGTGGTTTCGGCCTCTTCGGGGGGGGCAGAGAGGATGACGTGGGCATTGGTGCCGCCAAACCCAAAAGAACTGAGGGAGGCCAGTCGTTCTCCAGAAGGCCATGGTTGCAGCCGATCGGCAATCGAAAACGGTGTACCCTCCAGGGCGATCATCGGGTTCAGGGTCTGAAAATGCACAGTCGGCGGGATTTGACCCTCTCGAAAACTTAATACCAACTTGATAAGACCCGTAATACCCGCCGCCGCTTCTAGATGGCCCACGTTGCTCTTGACAGAACCAATCAGGCAGGTTTGATCAGGAGACCTCCCCATACCCAATACCGCTTGGAGGGATCGCACCTCAATCGGGTCGCCAAGCGCCGTCCCCGTACCATGTGCCTCGACGACGCTAATCGCCTCAGCATCCACCCGAGCCTCTCGGAGTGCTCGCCGAATCACCGCTTGCTGGGCAAGGCCATTCGGGGCAGTCAATCCGTTACTGCGTCCGTCCTGGTTCACGGCACTCCCGCGTACCAACGCAAGGATCGTGTCTCCGTCCTTGCGTGCATCCTGTAGGCGTTTGAGGACGACCATCCCGCCGCCTTCGCTGCGAACATAGCCATTGGCACTGGCATCGAAAGCCTTACAACGACCGTCGGGGGAGAGCATCTGCGCTTGAGAGAGCGCAATCGTCATCTTGGGTGAAAGCAACAGATTGACGCCTCCCACCAAGGCGAGGGTACATTCGTTGCGTCGCAGTGCCAACGACGCTTGATGCAGTGCCACCAATGACGATGAGCAGGCGGTATCAATCGCCATGCTGGGGCCGTGGAAGTCAAACTGGTACGAGATTCGGTTTGCAGCGATGGAGAACGCCTTGCCAGGCCCAGCATAGGGACTGATGTGGTTTCGATCTGCAAACTGCCACTCTGTATAATCGTCGGTGCTGATGCCGATGAATACGCCAGTCTCGCTTCCGGCCAATTGAATCGGGTTGATGCCAGCAGATTCTAGGGCTTCCCAGGTGAGTTCTAAGAGCAAACGCTGCTGGGGATCCATTACTGTGGCTTCGGGAGGGGCAATGCCAAAAAATGACGCATCAAACCCATCGACCGTCTCTAAGAAACCACCACAGCGGTTGTTGATATGGCCTGGTGTTGCTGGTACCGGATCATAGAACGCCGCGACTGGCCAACGTGCGGGAGGCACTTCCCCCACGGCATCCCGACCACTCGCCAGCAGTTCCCAAAAGGCGTCGGGGGTGGCAGCCCCCGGCACCCGACACGCAATGCCGACAATCGCGAGGGGATCTTGTGCGATATCGAGCGTCTCAAACGGCATGGGCGGGTCATTGGGTGCAACCCCAGCGCCAAACAGCAGATAACTCGACAGCGCGGCCAGTGTCGGGTATTCCCAGAGGAGTGTAGAGGGCAGTGCGCGGTCTAGCCATTGTTCGATCGCACCCACAAAAGCGACCGATCCCCGCGATGTCAGACCATACTCCGCAAACGGCGTCTTGCGCTGAATGGCACCTGATGGCATACCGAGGGTGTGTGCAAGCGCAGAGAGTAGCCACGACTCTACGGAAGCTGGATCGAGTTTTGACCACAGGGTTGGAGAGGCAGTTTGATCAGCAGCAGGAGCCTCACGCTCCCACTGAAAAAAAGCATCGAAACGCCGATGACGGTAAGCTTCACGACAATCACGACGCTGCAATTTGCCGCTGGAGGTTTTTAGTACCTCGCCCTTTTTGAGCAGGCACAACCCATACAGATCGAGATCATAATTCTCGGAAAGAGCACGACGCACAGAGCCGAGGAGCAATGACCAATCCTCTACTTGGCGTTCCATCTCGGCAACCACGACCAAGTGCTCTTCACCCCCAACGTCGATCGAAAAAGCAGCACAATGGTCTCGTCGAAAAGCCATATCGAGCGATTGCACCGTCCATTCGATGTCCTGCGGGTAGTGGTTCACCCCTGCAACGATAATGAGATCCTTTTGGCGGCCGGTCATGTACAACTCGCCGTCCAACAGAAAACCCAGATCACCCGTGCGCAGGAACGGCCCACGCATAGGTTGATCGGTAAGCCGTGCGCGAAAAGTCGTCTCGCTCTCTTCTGGGCGACGCCAATACCCTGCCCCTATGCTGGCACCTCCGGCCCATATTTCGCCCACCACACCGTCCGGCAAAGCGTGTGCCGTAACAGGATCGGCAATGACGACTTCGACGCCAGGCGCGGCTACCCCGCAACCCACAATGGCCCTACAGTAAGGCGTGATGGGCGGTACCACGACGATTTGGTTTCGTTCTAGGGCGTTTGCGTCGGCATAACAATAAATCGGGAGTGTCCCGTGTGCTTTGGCCGTCACTTGCAGGGTCGCTTCGGCGAGGCCATAGGCAGGATACATTGCCTCAGGACGCAGACCACACTCGGCAAAGGTGGCGATAAAGCCTTCTACGGTCTCCCGTCGGATTGGTTCTGCGCCGTTGCTGGCCTCACGCAGACAACTCAGATCCAGGGTGGCCCGTTGTGCGGCCGTCACTTTTTGGATGCACTGTTCGTAGGCAAAATTGGGCGCTTGGGTATGGGTGCCTCGATAGCGAGAAATAGCCTCTAACCAGCGTTCTGGGCGACGCAAAAAGGTCAGGGGCGACAATACATAACACGGAATCCCGTTGTAGAGTGGCTGAATCAGCCCATCGACTAGGCCGTAATCGTGGAAATACGGCATCCATGTGACGGCGATAGAATCCCGATCATAGGCAAAGCCGCCTTGCAGGGTTGCACTCTGACAGAGAATATTGCGGTGGGTGAGCATCACCCCTTTTGGGGTTGAGGTGGAGCCAGAGGTGTACTGCAGGTAGGCAATCGTGTTTTCATCGATGGGAGGTGGGCCAGGCCACTCATCCGCCCGCGTGGTGCTGATGCGGTCGGTGGCGAGCCAACGCATGGGGGGCACCTCGGAGTTCTCGGCCATTTCTTTGGCGAGTGTATCGACAATGCTGCCGGTCGCAAGCACCAGGGATGCCTCTGCATCACGGATGATGGCGTTCAAACGTGGCAAGGTGCGCTTCAAGCGTGCGGCATCGGGGGGAGGGGCTGGAATCGCAATCACCCCCGCATAGAGCGCACCGAAAAATCCCGCAAGAAACTCGATGCCCGGCGGATAGAGCAGAAGTGCCCGTTCTCCTTGTGCCTTCGCGAGGGCCACGGCAATAGTACGCGCATGTTCGTCCAGTTCGCGGTAGGTATACCGTAACCCTTCAGTGCGACCATCTTTCAGAAACGTATAAGCCAGGGCATCAGGGGTAGTGGTTGCCCAATGGCGCAACAATGCAACCAAATGGTCACAGAAACCATTGACTGAATGCATCCATGTCTCCGAGAAACGCTGTACTATAGGGTGGGTAGGGTAGTGCAGAAGACGGTTTCCCAACAAGCCAATCGGTTAGGGAGCCTTTACAATGGGCGCGTCTCTGATCGGGGTAGCTTGTGAGACTGGTTTTTGAAGGTTGTCTTGTTGGTCACGGACAAGTACAAATCCTCCATCTTTAATCTCTTTGAAGAATATTTGACGGCCCTCTACCTGACCCTCTTCCGTAAAGTGAAAAGCACCACCCGCGCCTACCCAGATCTCTTTGTAGCGCATTGCGGACGCCATTTTCAGTGGTTCGGTCGAATCAGCGATTTTTGCAGATTCTGCGATCATGACCAGCGCATCGTACCCCTGCACTGCCCAGGTGGAGGGTGATTCTCCGTATTTGTTATGATAGGCATCGACAAACTCTACATGGTGTTGTTCGGGCAGCGATTGATTATAAATGGACGGAACGATGATGCCATTCGCGGACTTTCCGGCACGGATCACAAAGTCGGAGTTTTCGAGCGTTTTAGAACCATAGATAGGCAGATTGATACCGGAATGCCTACACTGCTTCACAAAGTCGACACTGGAATCCCTGGTTCCTGCCAGAAAGATGGCATCTACACCTTTTTGTTTGATATCATGAAGTATGCTTGTAAAATCCGATTGTCCATTGTAAAACACTTTGGTGTAGGGTACTCGAATACCTACATCGAGCGCCGCATTATAAAAGGCATGACTCACTTCTTTTGAATAATGATCGAGCGCCGTGACCATCGCAATCGCTTTTTGATGGCGATCATGACAAAAACTTGCCAGTGCCTTCGATAGCTGTGTATTGTCTGGATGTGTCCTGAAATTGTACTGCATGTTCGGAAGAATGATATTGATATTAGACGCTGAAACAATCACGTCCAACAGTCCGCCGCCTTCAAAAAGCATGGTTAATGGTTTGGTAATCTCCGAATTCTGACGATTGATCACCGCGATCACCCTCTTGTCACGGATCAGTGAATTGATTCTGTCACGGTTCCAGTCCGGTGCGCCATCGTCAATGTTGCGCAAGATTTGAATCTGGTGCCCACGAATACCGCCCTGTTGGTTTAGCTGGAGCCTCGCAAGTTCAACACCACGGAAAAAATCAAGCTCCGTACTGCGGTGGGCAAGGGTGGCGATATAAATGTTGTCGGTGGTATCTTTGTCGAGTGCGCCAAGATGCTTGTACCAGGGTTCACTCGCCTTGACTCCGTTGAACGATATTAGATTACCCAGCATCGAAGAGAATGAATATCCAAAGGCATCCGAAAGACCCTTCATAGATTGGGTATCTGCCATCTCAAGAAGCGGCCCGTAGGACAGAGCATCATAGACTGCGCTCTGGCATTTTTTCATCTGTGACGACCAGTTTTGGCAATAGTTACTGGTCTGTTGGAAAGCAGGGTCTCTCAACATCGTGATACATCCTGCACTGACCTCAGGACTCGATCGACACAATGCGGCGCCTTTTGAAAAGGCTTTGCAGCGTGTGAGAGTCTCTTGGAAATCAGGTGTTTTGCTCAGTGCTATACATTTGTCTAAGGTGTTGGAAGATTTATTGTACGCAGCACGATACGTCGCATAACCGTATATCGTACTGCTGCCCGCCAGCACAAAATGATATACAACCACAAGGACGATGCCAAAGACGATCCAGCGTATCATTATTGGTTACCTAAGATAACAGGTATGCCTTCCTTACCGGAACCGATAACGACAACCTTGGCGTTATTAGATTTTGCAATTTCTTGCGTTGCCTGTACGCCCTGCCAACGAATGAACTGATCATTCAGAGATGACCTAATCGTTGTCTGGTAGGTGTTGATTCCCTCGGCCTCGATGCGTTTACGCTCTGCCTCTTTTTTGGCGACTTGCAGCGTGAACTCATACTTTTCCAATAACTGCTCTTCAATGAGTTTATTCTCAATGGCCTGTGCAACGGGATCAGGCAATTTCATGCTTCGAATAATAATGTCCTCAACAAGGATATAGTCTTGCATCACCTCATCAATGGCCAACGACAAGATGTTGGTCAGCACGCCTTCTTTGTTCGTGTACACATCCTCCGGGTTGAGTTGGCCGATCTTTCTGCGCAAGACGGACTCAATTTTTGGAATAATAATTAGATTGACATAATCCGGCCCAACATTTTGATGCAGGACGCCCACCATGTCATACTCTAGGTGAAAGCGTATGGCAAGATCGAGGGTAATGGGCAATCCTTTACTCGTGAGTACGGTCAACTGTTCAGGGATCGTCTGGACGCGTACATTGTAAATGTACATATTGTCCCACGGAAAAATAAAATGAACCTTTTCTGGATACACATAATCGGTTTGGGTACCAGACGTGAGTCGGTGGTACAATACGCCCACTTCGCCAGGCCCAACGGTGATCACAATACGGTTAAAGAAGAACAAAAATACAACCAGCGCAAAGAGAAAAAGAACGATAAACAACGGCTTTTGAGCGTTCAGCGCCTTCTTCATGCGTTTGATGGGATGCCAGCGCACCTTAGGACTTTTCTGCGTAGCCGCCTGCGCGTGATCCGTAGTATCAGACACGCTGTTCGGGGTATCCTGAGGGGGCGGAGGTGGTTGAACATCCGCCTGTGTAGCAACCGTATCATGGGTCATATGAGGGTCTTGCGTTGATTCTGAGGTTGGTCATTCACGGCCCAGCCTGCATGACTAAAAGAGGAGAACGAACAGGCCAGTCGCAACATCACAAAAAACCGGACGCTCCGTCTGGATTCGCGGCAGTATCGTGATGGAGATAGGGTATGATAAACGATTCGCAACCAGGTAGCGAGAAGGAGCATTGTCGAGGCTGTGCTGGTCAGGCTCAGACGAGCGACCGTGTCAGCGCGTTCGGCGCATTCTAGTCTGTCCGATCCATCCCCGCAATCACGCCATGCGTACTTGATCCAAATCACCCGCTGTGAACGAACCGCACACCTTACCCGATCCATTCTCCTGCTGGTGGAAGGATAAAACCTTTGGGTTCGCCTTGCTTTTGCCATGGCCAATTTGGTTTGTCTGTGCCACACAGAATCTACGACCAGTAGTCCCTTGGTGGATGTTGCTCATCGTGTCACCCCTGATCGAGGAGATTGCCTTTCGCGGTACCTTGCAAGGCCTCTTGTTGCAGAGCGCCACGGGACGTGTTCGCGTTGGGGTGATCAGTGTTGCCAATGGAATCACTGCGCTGCTTTTTGGCGTGATGCACGGACTCAACCATGGTTCTCTGGTGGATCTTCTGACCTTCTTTCCTGGCTTGGTGTTTGGTTTTTTTAGAGAACGGTACGCTTTGTTGTTGCCCGTGATCCTGTTGCACAGTTATTATAACGCTGGGTTGTTGTGGTTTTAGGTGGGTACTGCATGGCCTTGACCGTCTGGCGCATTGCGCTCCACAACGAAGCGTGGGTAGGGCCGTTGTGGCCCTTGTTGGATCATGCAGAGAAGGCGCGTGCTGATCGTTTTCGTGGTGCCGATCTACGACGCCGCTTTGTGATTGCGCATGGTGCAGTTCGGTTGTTGCTGGCGGATGCGTGTCGGCAACCTGCCGCGACGCTTCGTTTTGTGCACAACGCTTGGGGAAAACCTGCGCTGGCTGAGTCTCACGCTCCGGTCTTCAACCTTAGCCATGCAGGGGATTGGGCGCTCTGCACCCTTGCGCCTTCTGGGGATGTTGGTGTCGATGTGGAGTCGCTGCGACCTTCTCCGGTTGTCGAGCGGATCGATCTTGCTCGGCGTTTTTTCAGCCACGATGAATACCAAGCCTTATCTTCCCTGGAAGAACCTGCTTTTGCACCTGCGTTCTTTCGCTGTTGGACTCGTAAGGAGGCGTATATCAAAGCCAAGGGGCTTGGGCTGTCGCTGCCGCTGAACCAATTCAGTGTGACTTGTCGGCCTGGTGTGCCTCCTGCGCTGCTAACGTCGGCGTATTGCCCTGCCGATGTTGGACGGTATCGATTGTGGGACGTTGCTGTACCAGAGGGGTATTTTGGGAGTTTGGCGTATGATGGCCCTTCTGAGGCATTTTCCTGTCAGGATTGGGTGCCGTAGAAATTGTCTTTTGACTTTCAGCTTGCCCCTCTCCTGAAAGGAGAGGGGTTGGGGTGAGGTAATCTTCTTGGTTTGACTTTCCTTTCTCTTTATTCATAACTGAATAAGTTACTTGACAGCCATCTTGGTCATCCTATACTCTTGTCTAACAAAAGACAAGAGGAAGCGTGCCGTGGCTAAGTTGATCAGAGTAGAGACTGAAAGGGAACTGGATCAGCTGATCGGACGCGCCAAAAGGGAGCAATGGCAGGAACTGATCCTGCTTGGGCCTAAAACGGAATCTTGGTATCTCAAACGATTGGGGGATGTTACTGCTACCCAAGTTGCCACCTATGACCACCATCAGAATCCTTCCAAGAGGTAATGGATTAATGTAGCCTTATAGTAATCAATCTATTG
>CAIJYR010000198.1 GCA_903824965.1 uncultured Thiotrichales bacterium | reverse complement strand
TGGACGGTCAGAACGTCGTTGGTCGTGCCCTGCAGGATCGAGCCGATGATCGTGCCCGCGGTGGTCACCTTCAAGGCATTCTGGGGGTGACGTTGTTGGCGTTGGTCTTTGCCCAGCCATTGGGTCTTCAACCCTCGACGATTGCGTTTGTTGCGGGTGTGTTGGTGCTCACCTGGGGACGTGTGCCCCAAGAGAGTCTGCTCAAGGCCATGAGTGGGAGTGATGTCCTCTTTTTTGCGGCACTTTTTATCATGGTCGGTGGTTTGCAAGCCACGGGCGTGTTGGCGGGCATTCATGGGGTGATTGTTACTTTAGGCGGAGGGGGAGCCACCCCCTCCTTGATCGTCCTGATGTGGATAGGTGCCCTATTGACCCCGTTCCTGAATTCGGGGCCGACGACGGTTTTGCTGGTGCCGGTTGCGTCTGTGTTGGCGCAGGAGTTTCCGGGAAGTCCGGTTTGGTGGGCGCTTGCGCTTGGGATCTTGGCTGGTTCTTCGGCGACCCTTACGGGGGCGACCGCTGGGCCTGTGGTGGCGAGCCAGATGGTGCATCAACGGGAGGCACATCGACGCACGCACAGCCCTGGCTGGGTTTTGGATTCGGGAAGATATCGGAAAGTGGGCATTCCCATTACCCTTTTCTTCCTCCTGTTCTCAACGTTGTACCTTGCAGTGGTGTCCGTCTCGTCATGAAAAACGACTTGCCCCGTATTCGTCCTTTTTGTTGGCAGGCTTGGAAGCTGCCTGTGCTGGTTTTGGTGTTGCTTTTCTTTGGCACCATGGCGTGGACGTATCACTTGGTACGGGATCACCATGTGCTGGAACAGGGTACGGTGGTGGGCCATGGGTCTTATGCGCAATCGGTGGCGTTTGGCCCTCTGCCGAGCCTGGAACGGGCTGCGGTGGTCAACATTGCAGGAACACCAAAATCTCCAGCGGTGGATGGGACAACGTCCGCTGTTGCGGTGGGATCTGGTGTGTTGGTGAGTCCGACGGGGTATGTGGTCACGGCACAGCACCTGATTCAAGATCTGACTGACATTCAGATACAGGTACAAACGCAACAGGGGCCTCGGCAATACCCTGCCAAAATGGTCAAAGTCGTTCCCGAACACGATTTGGCACTGCTGAAGATCGTGAGCCAAGATCAATTTTCTTATCTGGTGCTCGAAAACCGTCTGGTACAAGTCGGAGAAATGGTACAAGCCCTTGGGGATCCGACCGGAACCGATGCGATCCGACGCATGGGTCTTGTGACCAACGTGGATTTACAGCAACCTTTGCAGCTGCTCAACCGCCGTTTTACGCACCTCATCCAGACCAATGCGGTGGTACATTGGTCTCAGAGTGGTGGGCCACTCATCGATGATGCGGGTCGACTGGTCGGCATTACCCTTGCGTTGGAAGATCCGGTGGCGGGCATTCTGGGCTATGCGATCCCTGTACAGGTCTTGAGGACGCATTTTCAGGAATTGGTGACGTTTCCGACCACTGGGCCTTCTGCGGGGGCACCGGAACGCCCTGCCGATCGCTGGTGGAAGCAAGTACAAACCCTGCTGCAATCACAGGGGGGTCTTGGTAAAAACACTGCGACACCGACTGCGCCGATCGCTGCGGTGCGTGACCCTGATCACGGGCCGACCATGCGGATCTTAGGCTATCCGGTGAGCACTTTTCTTGGGCTGTTGTTGCTCGGATTGGTCTCAGGCATCAGCGGTGGCATGATGACCATGGGAGGGGGCATCATCAAAGTCACGGGTCTTATGTGGTTCTTTGGTTATGGCTTGTTGTTGGTGCGTCCGGTTGCGTATCTTACCAACATCTTTATGTATGGCGCTGCTACCCTGCGTTACCAACGGGAAGGGTTGTTGCGTTTTGACTTATGCAAACCGCTGATTCCCTGGGCCATGGGTGGCATGGTGGTGGGGTATTTTATTGGCAATGTCTTAAGTACGACGATCATTCAGTGGTTGTTGGGTGGTTTTGCGTTCTTGCTCGCTGTCAAGATGCTGGTGGAAATATCAGAAACCAACCGGCCGCAAGAATCCGACCCTGATGAGGTTGTACCAGATACACAAACGCGGTTTGTGCGCTGGATGCAGCGTTATTTTGGCACCCGAGACTTACAGGTTCCGCCGACAGGCGATTACTCCAAGACGAGCTTGCATGGCTTGTTGGGATTGCCTATGGGTCTCATCAGCGGCATCCTGGGGATCACGGGGGGGGTAATCGAGGTACCGTTACAGCGTTATTTGGCCAAAATGCCTTTGCGCAATGCCATTGCCAACAGTGCCACCTTGGTCTTTTTTGCTTCTTTGGTGGGTTCGGTGGTGGCCTTGGTGCATGGTACGCAGAATGGTTCGTTTGAATGGCAGACGCCAGTGGTGATGGCCATTATTTTGACCCCGGGTGCCTTTGTCGGTGGGATGGTGGGGGCGTGGTTGACGTCGGTGATGCCCTTGAACACGTTGCGCTGGATCTATGCGCTCTTGATGTTTGTGATTGCCGGAAGGATGTTCCTTATATGAAGATCACGGGGCATACCATTGTATCCGTGGGGCTGATCGTGCTCTTGGGGTTTGTGTTGGCGGCGCTGTTTGGTTTGTCGATGTTTGGCGGGCTGCGTAGTCCTGCTGTCCCCCAGAGCCAATCCCAACCAGTGCAGCAGACGGTGACTGTGGGCCGTGGGCCAAGAAAACTACGCGATCCTGCATTAATGACCTATACGGCACCGAATGTTCAGCTTTCGGAGGGCCATTGGCAGGGCTTAGAGGCTTTGCCGTTGAGTGGCGAACTGAAACAGAAACTCCAACTGCCGAACAACCTGATCGGCTTGTTGATCGATGAGGTAACGTTGAACGCAGCGGCGAGCGGTCTTTTGGCGGGCGATGTGCTGACGTCTGTCAATGGGATTGCTGTTGAGACGCTCGAAGCCTTGGTCGCGCTCTCCAAGCAGGTGCAGACGCTGCAACAGGCTACGCTCGGTGTCTATCGAAAGGGGCAGGGGTTGTCGTTTACCCTGTCCGCACCGGACAATCTTGGTTTTGCCCAAGTAGAGACCGCACCGATGATTTTGCCCGGGGAGATTATGCCGCACCCCTACCGTGGCCCCTGTACGGGGTGTCATGCCATCGGAACGACCGGACACATTGTACCCGACCCGGGTGAGATTATTTTGCCCCCGCCTCCGATCTCGGCCAAGACAACGGTTCCGCCTCACAAAGATCGCGGCCCTTGTCAGGCGTGCCACCCGATCGTCCAATAATTGTTACACAGGAGTAGCCTCGTGAAGAACAATCGTTTGTCTGCCAATCTTCTTGATGAAGTACAATTGGTTTCTTACTCTGCGCTGGGTATGCTGAAGCGCGTTGCTGTGGGTGCCATTGATACCTTTAATTCTGTTTTTTCTGTGGATGAGGACATGCGTATCAATTTTTATCGAGATCGCGGAATTCACTATACAAAGCATGGTCAGTATTGGCAGGCTGTTTCTTTTTTGAAGCAGGTGGTGCAACAACGACCTGAGGATGAGTCAGTGATTTTTTATCTTGGCTACAGTTATCTCAAGATGGAACGTATCATGGAAGGGATTGAGCTGTTGGCGAAGAGCGTACAAGCGAAAACCGCTTCCCCTCGTATTCGTTCTACATTGGGGCTAGCCTATATCCAAGCCAAAGAATACAAAAAAGCGGTAGAAGTCTTAGAAGAGGCAATTCGTCAGGCACCGGACAATTTCAATCTGCATTATCGTCTTGGGCTGGCTTACGATCACCTTGGTGAATACGATGCTGCCATTATTTCCTTCCAAGAGGCGTTGCGCATTCGTCCGAATGAGACGAAAGTGTATCAATCCCTTGGTTTTGTGCTCGATCAGCAGGGCAAGCACGATGAAGCAGTGGTTTTTTTCAAAAAGACTGCTGAACTGACCGAATCCATCCAGGAAAGTTGAATCCCATGACCCACGATCAGTCTGGGGATCTGGACGACTTGAAGGAACCGCCCAACAGCGAGCGATTGCATCGCATGCAGGAGATCATGCGCCAGATCCGCACCAAAGAAGTACCGGTCGAGGATTTGAAGATACCACCGATCCGATCGAAGAGTTTTATTCTTGGCATCTCGATTGCGAGTATCTTGCTGCTGGTGTCTTCTGCGTTGTACAAATACAACTGGTTTGTGAGTGCCAACGAAATGGTGCTTTCTACACAGGGCGCTATCAACAACGCATTGCAGCAGCGTTCCAATTTGTTCGCCAACCTAGTAAACCTCACCTTGAACCAGGCGACGATGGAGCAGGAGACGATGCGGTTTGTGGCTGAGACCCGTGCTACGCAGGGGCAGCATGATCGTCCTACTGACCAAGAGGCGCTTCCTGCGAGCCAGACGCCGCCCGCGACACCCAGCGTGGCGGGGATGCCTCCTGGCATGTCGGGATCGATCCCTGATGCGATGGCGCGTTTGTTTGCGGTCTCGGAACAGTATCCGGACATCAAGACCTCCGCGACCTATAAGGATCTCATGGACAAATTGATGGATCTGGAAAACCGCATTCACCTACGTCGTGACGAATACAACGCAGCGGTGCGCTCCTTCAATGCCATGACGGATACTTTTCCCTGGCGCTTCGTGGCCTACTTCAGTGGTTTTGGTCGGTATCCTTATTTTCAGTCGGATCCCCATCGTCCCGATACGACAGAACTTACGTTGGGTGCGTCTTCGTTTCGTCGGTTGATTCCCCCGATCGCTCTTTCTCGTGCGCCGCTACCCGCGCAAGCGACAGCGCCGAAGCCATCGACACAGCCTGAGGCGAAAACCCTAGCACCGCCTGAGAAACCTGCTGCTGAGGTGAAACCGTGAAATACCCGCATTGTGCAGCATGCCGCGACGAGGTGGAATGGTATGTACTCGCAGGGAACACAGGGCTTGTGATCTTCAAGGGATCGCTCGGTGTCATGAGCGGCAGTGCGGCGTTGATCGCGGATACCTTTCATTCGTTTGCGGATGTATTGGCGACTATCGTTACGTTGTTTAGCCTAAAAGTGTCTGCCCGCGCACCGGATCATGCCCATGCCTATGGGTATGGCAAGATCCAGCACATTTCGTCTGGCATCATTGGCCTTTTGCTGTTGGGTGGGTCTATGTTCATCCTGGTGGGGTCGGTGATGGATGTTTGGCGCGGTACTTATGCGGCCCCGAAGAGTATTGCGTTGTTGGGTGCCTTTTTCTCGATTCTTGCGAATGAGTTTATGTTTCGCTACGAGCGTTGTGTGGCGCGGGAGAACAACAGCCCTGCGATCATGGCGAACGCTTGGGACAATCGATCCGATGCGCTTTCTTCTCTGGGGGTTTTGATTGGTTTGTTTTTTGCGACGTTTCTGGGTTTTCCGATTGCTGATCCACTGACTGCGATCATCATTGCCTTGATGGTGATCAAGATTGCGATCGAACTCATCGTTGGGGCCATTAATAATCTTATGGATGCCACACCGGATTTTGTCAAATCCTCGGATTTATTCCGTATGATCCGTAAGATGCCCTCGGTGACGGGGATTAATTATCTACGCGCCAGAAGCCTCGGAGAGGACTTCTACGTGGAAGCTGATATTCGCGTAGAAAAAACGCTCAAAGTATACGAAGGGGATCTCATTGTGGCCACCTTAGAGGAACGGATCAAACAGACCTTAGAACATGTAGGGAGTGTGCAGATTTATCTGTCACCGGAGGAGGAAGGGCGGTGGTGAATAGACGATTTTTTACGGTGGGAGAATGGTGGATCGTAGGGGGTCTGCTGTTCTTGCTGGGGATTGTGTTGGATGCGTTGTTTGCGGATGCTGGGAGGCCTATACCTGTCCAACCGACAGCGACAGCAGTACCCACAACGGCACCCCAAACGGTACCCCAAACGCTACTCCCAGCAGCGGTTCCACCGACCGCCCTTGGTGCTGCTACTACCCCTGCACGTATGATCCCAATAGCGGTGCAACCGACGCCTCGTATCGATACCACGGCCAACGGGAGTGGTGTTGTATCGTTGCCGCAAAATCCTCAGGTCAATTTCCGAGGATCGGTGCAGCAGATCACCGAACAGCCGCAAAGTGATGGTCAACTGCATG
This sequence comes from uncultured Thiotrichales bacterium, assembly GCA_903824965.1. GTDB lineage: Bacteria > Pseudomonadota > Gammaproteobacteria > CAIRSR01 > CAIRSR01 > CAIRSR01. The sequence goes on along the minus strand of CAIJYR010000198.1, from coordinate 2,003 downwards.
TCTGGATTACTTCGGCGAATGGGCAGGAATTGCGTGTCTCGGTTGCGCCTGGGTGGTTTTTACAGTACGTTGGGTGTCCGTTGCAGCATGACATCACGATTGCTGGTTCTGGGTTTGTGTTTCAACAAGCGACGGGCAACGATCTGGTCTATGCGAAGCGAATTGTGGTCAACGGCAAGACGTGCCAATTGCGCAATGATGACGGTTTCGCACTGTGGTCTAATAAACTACGCTAATGGATGCTATGGATAGAAAACACCTAAGACAGGTTGGACGCGTTGCGATGGTACTTGCCGTCGTGGGTCTGATTGCTTGGGAATTGTGGTGGGAAAAGGTGGACGTGAATCCCACGCGCCAAATCCAAGGCGAGGTGTTGGGAACGATGCCAAAACCGACGCAACCCATGCTGTCGGAGCCATTGGTGGATATGGTCAATCCCATCCCGTTGCAAAAGACGCTGATTCGACGCATTCCTACGATTCAACCGGACGCAAAGATGCCGCACCCCTTTTGGGGGCCGTGCACCAAGTGTCATTTGATTCAGGGGGGGGCACCTCAGGGCAGTCAGCCTGCAACCCCTGTCGCGAAGATTTTGGAGCGGGTTTCAAACATTTATAAGATTGGCCCGCCGATTTTGCCTAATTCTATCCGACCCCACCCGGTTTCGGGGCGCTGTATTAAATGTCATGACATTTTGATATACACGCAACCCAACGTCCAACCCAATACGCAACCCAAGTGACTCTCAAGAACGATTACAGGAGAACGAGATGACAGAGCCTGTCCACTCTTCCGAAGAACAATTGCGGGAGCAATTGCGGGTACAGACCACCATCATGGAGAGCCTGTTGCGCCAGGCGGTCGATACCAATGTTGCTTCGGTGACTCGGTTGCACACTTTGGATGCGAGTCTACAAAAGATAGAAACGATTCTGCCTGCCATTTCCAATCTCACCAAGAGGGTCGAGTCTTTAGAAGGCTCTCTCAGGGATTTGTCCGTTCTCCCGCAGCGGTTGGAATTGCTTTTGGAAAAGGTGGCTTTCCGTACTGCAGAGGCACCTGCCTTGGGCAAGGCACCCGACCCCGAATGGGTGGGGCAATGGGAGTCACAGCATACCCGGCTTTTGAAAGAGTTGTCTGCGATTCCACAGCAATTAGAAGCACTCTTAGAAAGAGCCGCAGCCAACGCACCTCCCAAAGAGGTGCCTGTTTCAACGCCGGATCATTGGAACGAATTGGCCAAGTTCCCAGAAATGGTGGGTCGACTTGAATCGCAACAGAGTACCATTCTGCAAACCTTAGAGAAGCGTGTTGATCCGCGCCTGATGATTTACTTGAAGCCACTGATTGAAATGTTAGAAGAAGAAGGGCGACAGGCAGAACAGTTGAAAAACGATGCCTTGCGGCAGTTGCATGAACTCGTCTCAGGGAAAGCACCAGGAACGGATCAAGACATTTCTCGGGTGCTGGAAAAGGTGAATCAGGAGATCCGCCGATGCACCGAGTCCTTTGAGCGCACACAGCAGGCGTTGCAGATTGTCATCACGCCTTTTCAGAATGTTGGTCGGCTTTTCCGCAACAATCTGGAGATTGTTGTGCAAGCGCATGATCTAATGGCACAGCTCTACGATGATCTGCCTAGATTCCTAACTGATATGAGGCAATCGCATACTGGACAACCGAGTGCGTAAGAGATACGAGATTTTGACTTTAGACATAGCCCCGCGAGGGGAGGGGTGGGGGCTGGGTTTGACTTGTCTTTGATCGTTTGATCGTTTAGATGTCAACCACCCCCGCCTAAAGGCGGGGGCTTGTGAAAGCAAGCCTGGGGTTGACCAGCCTAAGCCACAGAGCACCGTGGCTACGTTGCAACGCAGTACAAAACTTGCCCCTTGGGGCGCTTCCTCAACCCTGAGCTACTGACAGCGGCAGATGCAGACAAGGTTCGGGTAACTACGAAACGGTTTGCTGCAATACGCTGCGTTGCAACCTGGCAGCGAGGG
>CAIJYR010000197.1 GCA_903824965.1 uncultured Thiotrichales bacterium | reverse complement strand
TCTCGATACCATGCGCAAACAGGGCGTTAATCCCTTCCAGGTACTGGTTCAGACTTTCCAGGGGGTCGTGCCTCAACCTCGCCTCAGTTGATGAACTAACATCTCCGGAGCGTCCCAACAACACCCTCCTGAGCAGTTACCAAAACTCATGATGTATCTCGATGAGCAGCTGTACGGTCTTCGCAAACAAAATGACGGAGACAAGAGCGTGGAAGAAACCGCAAAACTACGCGGAAGGATTGCAGAGGTGAAATCATTGCAAGCATTGCTGGTTATCAATAGCAAGAACGCGGACTGACGTTAGAACAAGATCCGCATCGTGTAGTACCCGCTTCCCGCTTCGGCGGGATTTTTTTGGAGCGCACTATGGCAAGACCAAGAGAAGCACAACCGACACCCGAAGAAGGCGCAGTCGAAGAACTCAGCCCAGAAGAACAAGATTCCCAGTTCTACAATGGTTTCAAGGGAGTTCGAGGGGGCGGAGATCAAACACCACCCGCACCCACATCACCAGCTCCGCAGGAGGGCGACAGTAGCGGCGATGGAACAGAATCCACCGCGCAACCCCCGCCAAGCGCCCCCCCTAAATCACAACCGGAGATTACCCAAGTCCCAACGAAGGTACTCCAACAGGCCGCTGCCCATATACAATCAATCCAACAGGAGAACGCAAGACTCAAAGCAGAACTAGCAGAACTGGAGAAGGCCAAGCAATCAGGCAATGGAAGCGCGGCACCGCCCTCCGCATTGCGCGAGAAGTACGGCGAGGAGTTCGTCAAGAAATTGGAGGAGCACATCGAGCCGCACATTGAGCGACACATCCAGGCAATGCTTCAGGCGTTCATTCCGTATATGGTCAATCACGTCATGGAGGAGGTTATTCTATCCCACCATCCCGATGCGGAAGCAGTCAGGCATTCGCGTGAATTCAATGAGCACATTGCCGCGCACCCAGAGGAACGGGAAAATCTATCGGGTCGGGGCCATCATGTCGTTGGTGTGTTGAACCGATTCAAAGGGCGCGGAAAGGAACAAGAAGGCAAGAAGGGCGAGAAGGGCGATAAGCACCCACGGCTAGAAAAGACGGTTCATCCTCACAGTGCAGCACATCCCCACGCTTCGGCTGCACTTTCTGACGACGAAGCGTTCTCCGTAGGTTTCCGTGCTGTACGCGGGCATAACGGGCATAAACAGTAAACCAGGTTCGGAACTAACAATCACAACAAGGAGCCAACCCAATGGCCACGCAAAATTTTGCAACCCAACAAGGTCGTATCAATAAGATCAAGGGTGAAATCATCGCCCACGCGATTCCCATCGAAGTCCTCGGCATCACTGGCACGCAAAAGCGCATACCAGGCAATCGGGGCGATACCGTTATTTTCCGTCGCTTCTTGCCCTACGGCGGTGTCGATAACCGTTGGATTACCCCAGCCAATGCCGCTACCTTTGCAAGCAGTCAACAGACCGTAGAAGGCGTCACCCCAGCAGCGGATACCCTCTCGGCGGTTGACATTTCAGCAACCCTCCAGCAATACGGCGTGCTCTACGCAGTTACCGACAAAACCGTTGACCTGTACGAGGACGACATCCCCGCCGAAATGAAACGCCAAACAGGGGAACGTATCGGGTTGCTCCGCGAAATGGTGCGCTACGGTGCACTGAAAGCGGCCACCAATGCGTTCTACGCGGGCGGTACCTCTCGCCCCACGGTTGACCAGGCTATGAGCCTCTCGGGTCTTCGCAAGATTGGCCGTTCACTCCTCGCCAACCACGCCCATCAGATTACCCAAATCTTAGAGCCGTCCGAGAAGTTCAATACGGCACCCGTAGAAGCAGGATTCCTGGTCTTCTGTCACACCGACCTCGAACCCGATATTCGCGACCTGCCTGGGTTTGTCAAAGTGGCCGAATACGGCACCCGCAAACCTATCAACGAGTACGAGATCGGATCGGTGGAACGCTTCCGATTCATCCTTTCCCCAGAATTGGTCGCCTATGCCGATTCCGGTGCCTTGGTCGCATCAACGGGCCTCTATTCGACCACGGGTACCAACATCGATGTCTATCCCGTCATCGTCACAGGGGACGATGCCTGGGGACAAGTGGCCCTCCGTGGTCGCGATGCCATCGAACCCACCTGGATTCCTCCAGGCCAGAAAGACAAAAACGACCCCCTCGGACAGCGTGGCTACGTCGGCGCAACCTTCTATTTCACCTGCGTTGTGCTGAACCAAGGCTATATGGCCGTCTACGAAGTCGGTTCCACCAGCCTAACCGCCTAAGGAGGCACTATGCCCATCATGACCTATCGGAACAATGGCGAGGACGTTAATACCACAACCGTATTGTCCACGCTCTCGACTGCGGAAGCATCGATCAAAACCGCAGCCGGAACAACCGAGGAGCACATGGAGCGAAGCGTAGTGCGACG
>CAIJYR010000196.1 GCA_903824965.1 uncultured Thiotrichales bacterium | reverse complement strand
CGTGGCGGACGCAGGGCGGCGCGGGCGCCGAAGGCACGGCATGTCGCCAATTTTTCGCTCCCGACGGCGACTGGGATGTCCCAGTCGGGTATCGCGAAAAATGGCGACTTCCCTGGGATTTGTTGGAGCGGAGAATTCAAGGTCAGCGAACTGCCGTTCGCAACGCATTGGCAGAAGCACTGCAACCTAAACTGAGGCGCAAAGGTGCTACTGATACGCACACTGCCTTGCTGCAACTTGCACGCAACCGTAAAGGCGATTTACGGCTTGTCACCACCAATTTCGACCGTATTTTTGAATGCGTGGCCGAACAAAGCAACCAGCCACATTGCGTGCACGCCGCACCGATGCTACCCATTCCCAAGGACAGCCGCTGGAACGGACTAGTCTATCTACACGGATTGCTGCCTGCTAATAAGAACGATGAGAGTGCATTGCAGCGCCTCATTCTCACCAGCGGTGATTTCGGTCTCGCCTATCTGCTCGATGGTTGGGCTGCACGCTTTGTTGGCAGCCTATTCCGCAACTATGTGGTCTGCTTCGTCGGCTACAGCATCAACGATCCAGTGATACGCTACCTGATGGATGCGTTGGCTGCCGATCGGTTGTTAGGCGAGATGACACCGAAAGCCTACGCACTGGGTGGCTACAAGGCCGATCAGAAACACGACAAGATCATTGACGACTGGAAGGCCAAGGGCGTCGAACCTATCCTGTACGAAGTTCCTGCGGGTAGCAGAGGTAGCCGCAAACATTCAGCGTTGCACCAGACACTGATAAAGTGGGCAGAAACCTACCGCAATGCTGTGTTTGGCAAAGAGCACATCGTGGTTGAATATGCCACTGCGCTGCCTTCCACGAGCACAAAGCAGGACGACTTCGTTGGGCGTATGCTCTGGGCGCTGTCCGATGCGTCTGGACTTCCTGCCAAGCGTTTCGCAAAACACGATCCTGTACCGCCGATTGAATGGCTGAGTGCACTTTCCGAAGATCGCTATCAGCACAGCGACTTGAATCACTTTGGAATCTCTCCGAACTCAAAAAGCGACCCAGAATTGCGGTTCAGTCTTATCCGTCGTCCCGCACCTTACACCCATGCCCCACGGATGGCGCTTGTGGGAAGCAACTCAGTCAGCGATTGGGATGACGTGATGTCTTGGATAGCCCACTGGCTGACACGACACCTCAACGATCCGCAGTTGATTCTTTGGTTTTCGGAACGGGGTGGCCAACTGCATAGGCGTTGGATTATGCTGCTTGAGGGCAGGCTCAATGAACTTGCCAGTCTGAAACACAATGGTGACACCGACAAGTTAGACAAGATCAGAAGCAATGCACCAAACGCCATTCCCAACCAGATGATGCGCGTGCTGTGGCGCTTGTTGCTGACAGGGCGTGTGAAATCGTTTCAGCAAGATCCTTTGCATAATATCTACCACTGGAAGAACCGATTACAGCGCGATGGTCTGAATACCACGCTACGCTTGGAATTGCGCGAGCTGCTCGCGCCTATGTTTGCCCTGAAAAAACCGTTCCACTTGCGTAATGATGAGGTATCTTCGGAATCACCAATGCGATTGGGGCAACTCGTGGGTTGGGAATTGGTACTTGCCACAGAGGATGTGCGCTCTGCCTTGCGTGATCCGACTGATCAGCAGTGGGAGGTGCCATCACGCGAATTACGCGAACTAGTGGATGATTTTCAGCAATTGTTGCGGGACGCACTGGATCTGCTCCGCGAGGTGGATGTTTCCGAAGGCCGAGAACGCAGTGACCGATCGTATTGGGATCTACCGTCTATCAGCCCACATTGGCAGAACAGAGGATTTCCCGACTGGGTGGTACTGATTGAACTACTGCGTGATGCATGGCTGGCTGTTCGAGAGGTTGCCCCCGCTCGTGCGACTCGGATCGCCCAGGGATGGTTCGACCTACCGTATCCCACATTCAAACGTCTTGCACTCTTTGCTGCTAGCCAGGATGACTGCATTTCCCCTGAACAATGGGTAGAGTGGTTGATATCCGACGATGCCTGGGGGCTATGGTCTCTGGATACGCAGCGAGAGTGTTGTCGGCTCTTGGCGCTACAAGGTCACCGCCTCACTACCTCCCAGGAACGACTCGAAGGAGCCATTCTGCTTGGTCTTCCACGCGAAAAATCTCCGTATTTGAATGCTCTAGAGCCTGAACGCTGGCAAAAACATGTTGACCATTCAATGTGGTTGTGCCTAGCGAAGCTCAACGAATCAGGGCTGCGTCTGGGAGACGTCGCACGAGTTCAACTGGAACACTTATCGGCAGCGCACCCTGATTTGCACTTGGCTCCTCACGAACGCGAAGAGTTTTCATTCTGGATGAGTGCTACCAACGATCCAGACTACGAGAAAGAGAAAGATGTTGACATCGCGCCTCGCAAACGGCGCGAATTGGTTCAATGGTTAAAACAATATCCCGCCAAGCGACGTTCCCATTACGGTGATGAGATACAAGATCATTGGCGCGACACCTGTCGCACCCGGTTCTATCACTGCATTTTCGCCCTGTGCGACCTCGCCCAAGAGGGCAACTGGCCAGCCGACCGCTGGCGTGAAGCACTGTACGCTTGGAGCCAGGAAGGGCAAGTGCAACGCTCATGGCGGTATGCAGCATCATTGGTGCAGACCATGCCGGGTGACACGCTGCAAGAGATCGCACGTGCTGTCACTTCTTGGTTAGAGGCTGTTTCCAAATTCATCAATGGGCACGAAGACATCCTGCTGAATCTGTGCAGGCGCGTCCTAGAATTGCCACTTGAGATGGATTCTGGAATGACGAAAATCAACGCAGCGATCAATCACCCCATTGGTCACGTTACGCACTCACTGCTCAATCTGTGGTTCAAGCGGGATCTGAACGATCATGATGGTCTGCCCGCTGACATTGCGCCCTTATTCACAAAGCTTTGCGATACCACGGTAGACCGTTTCAGCAACGGAAGGGTGTTGTTAGCTTCCAAGTTGATCGTGCTCTTCCGTGTGGATCGGAATTGGACAGAGCAGTACCTCTTGCCTCTGTTTGCATGGGACGTGAATCAGACGGAAGCCAGTGCTGCATGAGAGGGCTTCCTCTTATCGCCACGCCTGTATTGGCCATTGCAGATTGTCTTTAAACGACCGTTTCTTGAAACCGCGCACCATTACGGCGATCTGAATGCGCACAGTCGCCAGCAGCTCGCAGCATTCCTGACCTACGTAGCATTAAACGTTAGCGATGGATATACAGCATCAGAGTTCCAGACAGCTATCGGTGCGTTACCGCAAGAAGGATTGAAGAAAACCGCGCACATACTCTGGCAAGCGTTGGAAGCTTCCGGTGAGCAACGAGAGGACTACTGGAGAAATCGCATCCTACCTTTTTGGCAGAAAATCTGGCCTAAGTCAGGTGATCGTGCATCCAAGAGCATTGCAGGATTGCTTGCGCAGATGGCCATCGCTGCACGGGGCGAGTTCCCATCGGCTCTGGATACCGTTTACTCTTGGCTAGAACCGAACGGGTTCCCGCAATATCCCGTGCATTTACTGGACAAATCCGGTCTCTGTGCTCGGTTTCCAAAGGATGCACTAAGACTGTTGGATGCCATCATCGGTGATTCACAGTGGGTATCTTCTGAATTGGGGGCGTGCTTGGAGGCAATCAAGCAAAAAGATCTAAGACTGGTACAAGATCCCCGTTACCACCGACTTCAAGAATACTTGCGGAAACAGACATTGTAAGATGACGTACCGTACCGTGTAGATCGAAAAGCGACGGTGGTGGCATTTGCCAGAAAAGGGTGGGTGTCAAGCCGACTCGAGACGCGGACACAAAAAAGCCCACAGATTCGTGGGCTTATGGACATGATTGGACTGCCTTAGACTCTTACTTGGTGGAGGCGGCGGGAATCGAACCCGCGTCCGAAAATCCTCTGCCGTTAGCACTACATGCTTAGTTTGTCTTTGGGTTTAACCGATGGCCCCCCGACAGACAGGAAAGACCAGCAGCGATCCTAGGATGCTTTAGCGATTCAGCATTAGGCAGACCTTCTCGCGATCCTGTGAGAGGTTACCCCTGGGATGAGCGCACAGGCACGGACTCAATCAGAGGCTCACCGACTAAGCGGCGAGAGCGAAGTTGTCGTCGTTGGCAACTATTGGTTTTGCAGGTTTGTACAAGGTAGCCTGCGCCTCGGCATGCGCCTCGGGTTTTGTGACCCCCGTCGAAGCCAGATCGCCCCCTCGTTCGATCATCCCCACTAGTGTACCGCAAGAAACACGCTTTGTCACTCGGAACCCACGGCGCGAAAGAAATCCACGGTCTCTTGGGCGACCCGCTGTTTTTGCAAATCCAGGGTGAGCATATGGTACGTGTCTGGGAGCAGCACCTTACGAACGTGTGTTGCTCCGATGTGTTGTTCTACATACTCTGCGTTGCGTATGCTCGCAACGTCGTCTTCTAGGGCATGTAAGATGATCGTGGGTGCCGTCACCAAAGGAAGAGAACGTTTGACAGTACGAATCAATTTAAACAATTCGTGCATTGCGTGGGAGGGAAAGTGTGAATAGGCCAATCCGCCGCCTTTGATGGCCGCTTCGACCTCTTGGCGCATCCGCACATCCTTGACCCCATAGGGGGGGCGTTCCTCGTAGGCGTAGAAATACCGGATAGGCGGTAAGTAAGAAATGGGCAGTAAAAACCGATACCACGGAAGGCTCCACCCGTCGTAGAACAGGGTCGTGGACAGTGCTGCCACGGCACGCACTTTGTTCCGTTCTTCAGCGGCCAACCAGAGGGCCAGCAAAGCTCCCATACACAACCCCGCCACCGAGATCGTACTGCACTCGGTTGCCATCTCTGCACAGGTATCGCGTACCGTCCCATACCAATCCTGCCAGGACGTCTGCTTTAAGTCCTCTAGAGAGGTACCGTGTCCTGCAAGACAGGGAGCACGTACCGTAAAACCATTGCGATGCAGCGCACGCGCCAAGGGCTTCAGTTCAAAGGGACTGCCGGTAAGCCCGTGGATCAAGACCACACCGTGCTCACCACCCTTTAAATGGATGCCAGGCACGCTCACAATGTCCCTGCGACCAGCAGGAAATCGGCTTGCGAAGAGCAACCGCGTAAATCGTATAAACAGAGGGAGTGCATCATTGGGGGTGGTGTGAAATTTTCTCGTTCTGGTGTCCGACACAACGCAAGGCAGGCAATTATGGTAGCGTGGGATGGATGACGAGGCTATCCTACCCGCTCTCCTAGCCAAGGGTCTTTCTTCGCAAACGTGGGGACAACGTAACACAATGCGTTGTCTCTCGTCTATTCGCTTGCTACAAAAGCACGGCTATCCCACGCACCCATGAATTTTTCTGCGCTGTTTGTACACAGGCCGGTCGCAACGACCTTACTCACCCTAGGGCTTGCACTGGCCGGAGTGGTAGGTTTTGTCCAGTTGCCGGTAGCACCGCTGCCTCAAGTGGATTTTCCGACGATCTCGGTACAAGCGAACCTGCCCGGCGCAAGTCCCGAAACCATGGCTGCTACCGTCGCGACTCCGCTGGAGCGATCGTTAGGACGCATCGCGGGCGTCACCGAAATGACCTCGCAGAGTGCAACGGGCACAACCCGCGTCACCCTTCAGTTCGATCTGGATCGAAACATTGACGGCGCAGCGCGTGATGTACAAGCCGCCATCAATGCAGCCCGTACACTGCTTCCGACGGGTCTACCCAGCAACCCAGTGTATCGAAAGGTCAATCCAGCCGATGCTCCGATGATGATCCTCTCGCTCACCTCGGACACCAAGTCACGGGGAGAGATGTACGATGCCGCGTCTACCATGCTGGCGCAGCAGCTTGCCCAGATAGACGGGGTGGGCCAGGTCAGCGTGGGAGGTAGTTCCCTGCCAGCGGTGCGGGTAGAACTGAACCCCAACGCGCTGAATCACTACGGCATCGGATTAGAGGCGGTGCGAGCGGCCATTGCCACCACCAATCCCAATCGACCCAAAGGTTTTCTAGAAGATGACTCCCAGCATTGGCAAATCGCGGCCAACGACCAAGCACGGACGGCCCGTGACTATCTGCCGACCATCCTTGCCTACCGGAATGGTGCCCCTGTACGCCTCTCGGATGTCGCAGAGGTCGTCGACGGCGAGGAGGATCTGCGCAATGCGGGCCTTGCCAACAGCAAACCAGGCGTATTGTTGCTGCTCTTTCGACAGCCCGGGGCAAACATCATCGAGACGGTGGATCGGGTACGTGCCCTTTTGCCACAACTCACCGCCGTATTGCCTGCTTCTATCCATCTATCGGTCATGATGGATCGCACTTCGACCATCCGCGCCTCGATCCACGAGGTCGGTTTGACGCTCGCACTGTCTGTGGTGCTGGTCATCTTGGTGGTTTTCCTGTTTCTTGGCAACGTGCGTGCAACCCTGATACCGAGTGTAGCGGTACCTATGTCGCTCCTGGGCACTTGTTTCGTGATGTATCTGTGCCATTACAGTTTGGACAACCTCTCTTTGATGGCACTTGCAGTGGCGACAGGTTTTGTGGTGGATGATGCCATCGTGGTCTTGGAGAACGTCTCACGCTATCTGGAAGAAGGCTTGTCGCCCAAAGAAGCCGCCTTGCGTGGGGCACGCGAGGTCAGTTTTACTGTGGTGTCCATGAGCCTATCGTTGGTCGCGGTGTTCATTCCCATTTTGCTGATGGGCGGGATCATCGGGCGGTTGTTTCGAGAATTTGGCGTGACGTTGGCAGCGGCGGTGCTGATTTCGCTTGTGATTTCGCTCACCACCACGCCTATGATGTGCGCACAATGGCTAAAACCGAACCCGTACAAAGAGAAGCAAGCGCAGGGGGATAGGTGCGGATGGGGGCAACGCCTCTTTGCTGTCGTGCAACGTGGCTATGCCCGATCGCTCGATCACGTGTTGCGTCACCGATTGATCACCTTGCTTGTGCTGTTCGGCACCATTGCCTTGAACATTCATCTGTATGCCATTGTCCCAAAGGGCTTCTTTCCACAGCAGGATGTGGGGCGCATGATGGGCATGATTCAAGCGGATCAGAGCAGTTCCTTTCACGCCATGGAACAGAAATTGACGGCTTTTATGGCCATCGTACGCGCTGATCCTGCGGTAGACAATGTGGTGGGTTTTGTCGGCGGACAACAACGCAACGGCGGTTTTATGTTCGCGTCCCTAAAGCCGCTTGCCGAGCGTCACGTTGCGATTGATCGTGTCATTGGACGTTTGCGACCACAACTCGCACGGGTAGCGGGGGCTAATTTGTTCTTACAACCGGTGCAAGACATTCGTATGGGTGGTCGATCAGGGGGTGCACAATACCAATACACCCTCCTCTGTGACAATTTAGAGGAACTGCGTTCTTGGGAGCCAAAAATCCGCGCAGTGTTGACTACCTTGCCGGAACTCGCGGACGTCAATACCGATCAACAAGAACATGGTCAGCAGGTCACACTGGCCATTGACCGCAACGCCCTCGCACGTCTCGGACTCACCATGAACCAAGTGGATGCAACCCTCAACGACGCCTTTGGTCAGCGTCAGGTCTCTACCATCTACAATCCCCTGAACCAATACCATGTGATCATGGAACTGGCCCCAGCTTATTGGCAAAGCCCTGAATCTCTCCATGCGATACAGGTGGTGACTGCGAGTGGATCTGCGATCCCGCTTTCCAGTATCGCGCAATCCACCATCACTGCGACACCCTTGGCTGTAAATCACCAGGGTCAATTTGCCGCAGCAACGCTTTCGTTTAATTTGCCGCCGGGTGTGGCCTTGGGAACTGCGGCCACTGCCATCGATGCTGCTTTGTTGAAAATCGATGTACCTAGTTCTCTACAAGGTGGCTTTCAGGGAACTGCACGGGCTTTTCAGGATTCTTTGGCCACCCAACCTTGGCTCATTTTGGCGGCGCTCATTGCGGTTTATATCACCTTAGGGGTACTGTACGAGAGTTATATTCACCCCTTGACGATCATTTCTACTTTACCATCTGCAGGAATTGGTGCCTTGTTTGCGTTACTGGCCACCAATACAGAGTTTAGCATTATCTCGCTGATTGGGGTCATTTTGCTGATTGGTATTGTCAAAAAGAACGCCATCATCATGATTGATTTTGCACTAGAAACCGAGCGTAGTGAGGGTCTTTCCCCACTCGAAGCCATCCGACGTGCCTGCCTTTTGCGCCTTCGTCCTATCTTGATGACTACGTTTGCTGCACTGCTCGGTGCACTGCCGCTTGCCATTGGTATGGGGGAGGGGGGCGAATTGCGCCAACCGCTTGGGATTAGCATCGTGGGTGGACTGCTGGTCAGTCAATTGCTGACGCTGTACACCACGCCTGTGGTATACCTGTACCTGGATTCGCTGAGGGTATGGCAGCTACGTCGCAGATCAGCCTTGGCACTCCGGTAATCGATGTTTGGTTAGAGGGGTGATGCCATGGGCGACGCATTGGAAAGCATTACGCAGGGATTGAGCGAGGTTATAAGTAAGCGTACCATAAAATGGTTATCTGGTTTTCAGCGTAAGCACCTCTCCGATGAATCGGAGAGGAGTGGCAGAGTGATGTGGATCTTCTGACTTGTCATTCTTTTATGTAGCGTTCACTATACCAACCCACAACACTATATTGTCTGGGATGAAACAGGAAATGGTACAGGTTTATAAACCTTTGCTAAGCTACACTTTGATTCTCTCGTACACCAAACACGCTCCCAACTCCTACTAGGCACCCGTTTTGCGACGGAAGAACTTGCGTATTCCAATGGCGACACCGGCGATAGCCAGGAGGATCACTTTGGCGAACTTTGCCAATACGAGACCCAGCATGGCCAACAGGCCCAATTTCTTAGCGACGATTCCACCCACCAAAGCAGCCAGTCCATACGCCGCCACCTTATCGGTAGAAGAATCGAAGTTGGTGTAACGCTTGCCTTCGTTGAATTGCAAAGCAGCAAGCAATTCTTGGGCGATGGGTTTCTGTGCATTGACATCGGCTAAGCGGGTCACCAGATTCATGGAGATATACCCCTCGCGGCCCAGTTGATAAGTATTGTAGTTGGCCCCAGAGGTGTCGTCACCGCCTGCGGGAGGTATCTTGTCCCGCAATTCAGCAGACCATACGAGTCGGTGGGTAGCCACATCATAGGCGGGTTTTTCAACCCAGCCGCTGACCACGAATTCGGGAATCCCACGCTGGCGGCGTTCCTCGTTACCCGCTTCGGTGCCATCCTTGAGATTTTGTAGCAGTTCGTCGGCGTTCCAGTCTTTGGCGTCGTCATCCTTCACGTAGCCAGCGTTCTCGAAACGAACACTCACAAACCCTCTCATTTTTTCGCCGATCACAATCCCGTAAAAACCTTCATCCGTCTGGTTGCCCATGGCGTGCAGAAACGCAGCGGCCTCACGCTGGGGAATAAAAGAAAAGGCTGTTGGGAGATTGAGCACTGCCTGCTCGCCAAGAGGAATTGCTTTTGGTCCGTCGATTTTTGCGGCGACGGCAGCCGCCGAAGCACGATCCATTTCTGATTGAGCGGAACCTTCAGGAGGCGCAGCTCGTGCGTGCGCAAATACCGTGAGAAGCAAAATCGTACCCACAATGCGTAAGATGCTGAGTAACATGAGTTCAGGACTCCATGGCGGAAGAGTGCTTCTAGAGGTGTATGCAATCTTGGCTGCCAACAACGGTACGTGGGTGTGGTGAGGATAGAGGGCGAACTCACCCTGCGTGAGGGTCCGCACCAAGCACGCCACAGTCTTTCGGCGGGGATGGTTGGGGTGGTCAGGAACGACGCAACCCTTAGGAAAGCGATCGACGATTGCACGGCTCCCGCACACCGTACCATACATCAACGGTCATTGGTCAATCCGTAATTTCCCTATACTTTATGGAAGAGAACAGCGCCATCATTGAAAGGGGTTTCAGCGTAGCACACGACCGATTGAACGAATAAAAGATGGCTCAGGCTCATTATGTGTGTCGGACTGCTCGCATGATGTGGCAAGAACCGTTAGGCTACCTCAACAGGTTGCGCACGAAACGAGACCGTACCCACTGCGCTCTAAATCTCTTGCGCCACAATGGAAAAACAACCATCCGTGTCGTGCTCTAGGGTAATACGCTTGCCCTAGATCGCGTACTGAACTACAAAGGCAATACGCATTGAACAGCCATAGTGTCTGAACGGTTACAATATGACAACCTATCGAAGTGATATTGACGGGCTCCGTGCCATTGCAATTGCCTCAGTCGTCGCCTATCACGGATTTCCAACTCTATTGCCAGGTGGCTTCGTTGGCGTAGATGTATTTTTCGTGATTTCCGGCTATCTTATCTCAAGCCACATTTATGCAGAGGAGGTAATGGGCAGATTCAGTCTATCCTCTTTTTATGCGCGTCGTATTCGCCGCATTCTCCCTGCTTTATCGCTCATGGTGGTTTGTAGCCTTGCATTCGGATGGTTCACGTTGACCGCCAACGAGTTTGAACTCTTGGCCAAACATGTTGCCGCTAGTGCCACGTTTGTCAGCAACATTACCCTTTTGCATGAGACAGGATACTTTGATGTCGGATCAACCCAAAAACCACTGCTGCACTTATGGTCGCTGGGTATCGAAGAACAGTTCTACATTCTGTGGCCGCTGGTGCTCATGGCTACGATTCGGATGAGACTGTCAATCATGTGGATGGTGGGCGTTCTCATTGTCCTTCTGTTTGCACACGGCCTGATTGCCACCGCATCTCCTAACGATACGTTTGCATTTTATTTCCCAACCTGCCGTTTCTGGGAACTGCTATTCGGTGCTGCTCTTGCAGTCCAGAAGGACAACGCTGCATCTGTACCAGGCGCACGAATGGTCGCCGCTGCGTCCGTGATCGGTATTGTTCTTTTGGTGGGCAGTATTGTCCTGATCGAACACGATCAACCATTTCCTGGGTGGCGTGCACTTTTTCCTGTGGTTGGTACCCTGCTTGTAATTCTGGCAGGCAATGATGCCATTGCAAACCGAACACTCCTTGCTCGGCCAATCATGGTCTTTATTGGCAAGATCAGTTACCCACTTTATCTCTGGCACTGGCCGATTTTATCATTCCAGTCGATATTCCTTCCAGACCAAGAGCGCCTTACTGCACTCGTTCTTGCTGACATTGCCGCCAGTGTCGCTTTAGCATGGCTGACCTATCGTTTCGTTGAGCACCCGATTCGCTTTGGACGTGTCTGGTTTCCCGTTGTACCGGGTTTGGTTCTCTGCAATGCGGCATTGCTCGTCATTGGCTTGTTACTGTTCCGCTTTTCTGGTGAGGACTGGGCCAAGCCACGATTATCAGGCGGTCTGCTCGATCGAGCGGTTACCGCATTACAAGACGCTGAGTACCCGCCACACGGCGCCGAAGCGGAGCGGATTGCCGCTAACACGGCCTACCATATTCGTGGGACGGACACTTCTGTTGAAGTGCTCTATATCGGCGACAGCACGATGGAACACTTTGCCCCTCGTGTCGCCAGATTGGTTACTGCGGCGGGGAAAGACACCCCTTCAGCAACCTTTCTGACACAAGGCGGATGTCGTCCGATTCCTGGCGTCACAAAAAATGGAAGGCAGAGTTGTCTCGACTTTGTGCGCACTGCATATGGATATGCGGAACGCCCTACCGTCAGAACCGTTGTGATTGGTGGCGCATGGCATCCTGGCTTAGATGCATCTTACTTAGCGTTTGTTGCTAAAGATGGAACGCACATACCACTATCAAATAAAACAGGCCGTACCGCCGCACTTGCCAGTCTGGATGCCGCCATTGCACATCTCCGCAGCCTCGGCAAACAAGTTTTCATTATCCAGTCGGTACCCGGCGGTCTTCCGAAGATCGAGATACTGAAATCCATTCCGCTGTGGGTAAGACTCGGCATCAGGGATCTTGGCACCCTCCCAACAGAATTTCCTATTAGCGGCTTAGTGAATCCCGAAACACGCCGCCTGATCGCTGCCATTGCCGAACGAAACGCAGCAACGGTTATCGATCCCGTCCCCTTCCTGTGCCGTGACATATTGTGCTCTATCGTTGCACAGGATGGGACGCTTGTTTACCGTGATAGCATGCACCTTACCGCCCATTTTGTGCATGACTTTGCGTCCTTCATCGACCAGACGCTCATCCAAAGATGAGGTGTGTCTGTAACTGCCCCATAAAAACTGTTCTAGACTCTTACACCATGCCGTCCCCTAACAACCAGAACAGCGAGTTTCATGCAGCCCTGGGAGGCTCCTCCATCTCAAAGGCCGCTGCAAGCAGCGCACGGGTGTATGCATCGCGTGGATTCTGAAAGACTTCCTCCACACTGCCCTGCTCAACCACCCGTCCGTTGTGCATGACCATCACTTCGTCCGCAAGTGCACGGACGACCTTCAGATCATGGCTGATAAAAAGATAGGCCAACTGGTGGCGGACCTGAAGGGTTCGCAAAAGATCAACAATTTGCGCTTGCACCGATCGATCAAGAGCAGAGGTTGGCTCGTCAAGCACCACAAGGCGCGGTTTGAGTACCATCGCCCGTGCAATGGCAACCCGCTGTCGTTGACCACCCGAGAGTTCATGGGGATAACGATGCCGAAACTCCGGTTCAAGCCCCACTTCCCCCAGTGCGTCGATGATCATCTTTTCGCGCTCTTCGGCGTTCTGTCCCAATCGGTGAACCGTCAATCCCTCGCCAACAATGCCTTCCACCGAGAGACGTGGGCTTAGGCTGCCAAAGGGATCTTGGAAAACAATCTGCATTTCACGGCGCAAAGGTCGAATCTGACGGGTCGTCAGGCGTTGAATGTCTTGATCCAAAAACTGGATCTCTCCTTGGCTCTGTTCCAAACGCAACAGCGCAAATCCCAAGGTCGTTTTGCCAGAACCACTCTCGCCCACAATGCCCACAGTACGACCCGCTCGGATCTGTAGCGAAATGCCATCGACCGCACGTACCTGATCTACGGTGCGTTGCAAAATCCCACGGCGAATCGGAAACCAAACCCGTACATCACGCGCCGTGAGCACCACAGGAACCTCACCCTCGACACGCACAGGACGTCCACCGGGTTCGGCACTGATCAGGTGTTGGGTATAGGGGTGCTGCGGATGATCCAGTACTTCCGAGACGCTCCCTTCTTCGACGATACGCCCAGCATTCATCACGCACACCCGCTCTGCCACCTTGCGCACAATGGTGAGATCATGGGTGATCATGAGCAAGGCCATCCCAAGGCGTTTTTGCTCGGTCTTAAGCAGGCGCAAGATCTGCGCCTGGAGGGTCACATCGAGTGCGGTGGTCGGTTCGTCGGCAATGAGCAAATCTGGCTCGTTGGCCAAGGCCATCGCGATCATCACCCGCTGGCGTTGTCCACCAGAGAGTTGATGCGGAAAGGCGTCCAATCGTCGCTCGGCCTCGGCAAGTCCAACCTGTTGCAGCAACTCCAGGGTACGGAGACGCGCCGCACGCCGATCAAGACCGCGATGCACAATCAAGCTTTCTGCGACTTGTCGTTCGATGGTGTGGAGCGGATTCAGGGAAGTCATCGGCTCCTGAAAGATCATGGCGACACGATTGCCACGTATCTCTTGGAGAAGTGGCGGTTTTGCACCCACCAATTCCCGACCCTGGAGACAAATACTCCCCCTCGGATGCGACGCCAAGGGGTACGGCAAAAGCTGCAAGAGGGACAACGCAGTGACCGATTTGCCAGAGCCACTTTCCCCCACCAGCGCCACGGTCTCGCCCTTGTGGATGGTAAAGGAAACCCCCTCCACAACGGTACGGTTTCCAAAAGCAACCGCAAGATCCTGCACTTCTAGCAGAGGCTTGGACATGAGCGCACGGTCTCAGGCGCTGTGGTAGCGAACCACTTCACTTAAGAGGCGTCGTGTCGTGGGTTCTGGCAACTCCGCAGGGTAGCCCATGCTGAGCAACGCCACAGGAACCAACCCATCGTGAAGTCCGAGTAGCCTGCTCACCTCGGCTTCCTCGAAGTACCCAACCCACGTAGAGCCAAGACCAGCGGCAACAATGGCGAGTTGCGCATAGGCAGCCGCAATGGTTGCATCTTGGAGTGCATACAGCGCCGCACCACGCGCCCCAAAACGGCCTGCAGAACGACCCGGGTCAGCACAGAATGCAAGGCATATCGGCGCATCTGACAAAAATGCCTGATCGTTGGACACACGACGAAGGGCATCACGCAACGCTTGATCTTGGACAACCACAATCTGGTAGGACTGTAAGTCACCCGCCGAAGGAGCCGCACAAGCGGCTTCTAACACAGCATGCAATTTCTCTGATTCAACCGACACGTCAGTACGATAGCGGCGTACAGAATGGCGGTAACGGATTGTGGCGAAGAGATCCAACACGGTCAGCCTCCTAGGGCGAATGGGTTGTGGGTACGCTGAGACTGGCAGGGACAGGATGGTCGGGATAACTGGTCTTCAGTACCCGAAGCGCGTCACTGGCAAGGTCATTCATCCCCAGGGCTTGGTATCCTTGCACCATAACCTGGAGTGCATCCACCACGGCGGGTGTCTGTTGGTAGTGTTCGACCACGTACTTGCCTCGGTTCACCGCCGCTAGATGGGCACCTTTTTGTAGATAAAATTCGGCCACATGGACTTCGTACTTTGCCAGGTTGTTACGTAAGTAAATCATCCGCTGACGGGCATCGGCTGCGTATTTGCTGTCTGGAAACAGTCGTACCACCTCTCCAAAATCATGGAAAGATTGGCGTGCGGCTGCGGGATCACGCTGCGAATGATCGATGGGTAGATAGCGTTCAATGATGTTCATGCCCTGTTCAAAGTTCACCAACCCGCGCAGATAATAGGTATAGTCTAAGTTAGGGTGACGCGGATAGGTTTTGACAAACCGATCCAGCGCAGCAAGGGCCGAGGTGGGTTCATCAGACTTGTAGTAGGCATAGGCAATCTCCAGTTCTGCCTGCTGTGCATAGCGACCGAAGGGGTATCGGGCATCTAGCTTCTCGTAGTATTTGATGGCCTGCGTGTACGATCCGTCGTTGAGGGCCGCTTTCGCCTCGGAGTACAGTTTGGTAGCAGACCAGTCTTTGGTCTCGTCGTGCTCGTCGGGTAAAAAAGCACAGCCGCCTAGCAACGCCAACGAGAGCAGAACAGCAAAACCGCGCAAAACAAAAAACAATCCGTTGGAAAAACCGAACAATGATGAGATGCTCATCCGAGTCTCCGAGAAACCCCGGGCGATTGCCGTGGGGTGATTGAATCAGGGTGTGCAGTCGACGGTAAAGGCTGTGTAGTAGTATAGGCGTATGACAGAACCAGTGCACCTTCACATCGACATCCCCAACGGGTTAGCGGGTCTACGTTTGGATCAGGCGTTGGCGATCCTGTGCGCAGAGTATTCGCGCAATTGCCTCCAGTCCTGGATCCGAGCAGGATCAGTACGACTGGACGGCGTGGTTTTCCAGCGTCCCCGCGACAAAGTACGCGGCGGTGAAACAGTAGACATCCTCGTAGAACCACAAACCGAGACGCATTGGGCACCCGAATCCTTGCCCATCACCGTAGTCTACGCAGACGATGCACTGCTGGTGGTGAACAAGCCCGCAGGACTGGTGGTTCATCCAGCGGCAGGCAATCACCAAGGTACGTTGGTCAATGGCCTTCTGCACTATGATCCTGAATTGGTCACGCTGCCGAGGGCGGGTCTGGTACACCGCCTCGACAAGGATACCACGGGGCTACTGGTTGTAGCACGCACGCGGGTGGCCCACCACGCACTGGTGGAACAACTGAAAGCCCGTGCGTTTCTCCGAGAATACGAAGCGGTGATCAACGGGGTGATGATCGCCGGTGGGCGAGTAGATGCACCGGTCGGACGGCATCCGGTGGATCGCAAACGGATGGCGGTCGTTCCGAACGGTCGCCATGCGGTCACGCACTACCGTGTGATTCACCGCTTTGCGGCACATACCCATCTACGGGTACAGCTTGAAACAGGGCGTACCCACCAGATACGAGTCCACATGCAACACATCCATCATCCTTTGGTGGGGGATCCAGTGTATGGTGGGCGTTCGGTGGGTGGTTCTGTGGCAGGGGGTTTTGGCCGTCAAGCGTTGCATGCCATTCGATTGGGTGTGAACCATCCACGCACGGGAGAGGCACTGGTATGGGAAGCCCCTCTGCCTGCCGACATGCTCGATTTATTGGCAGCCCTTTGAGCCACTGGTGGGCGTGGCTTGTGAAAAACGGTATCTTTCGCTTCCCTGAACTAATAGACTGCGCCATTATATTCTGTCTTGTTCACCACAGTTCCCCACAGTTCACCACAACGGTACCCACCCTTGTCCGATCGTCGCCTTGCTCTTTACGCACGCTTCTTTGAGCAGTTTCCCGATCCTGTCTGCATTGTGGATCGAGGGATGGTTTGCAGCGCAGCCAACATCGCGTTTATCAGTCTGTTAGGCGGCAATGCGTGGATCGTGGGGCGTTCCCTGCATGGTCTGCAACATGCTTTCTTGGAACCGATCATCCCCATGCTAGAACGCTGTTTTTCCGGGGAGGAAGGGTATGTAGATATTCGGTGGACGCTCCCTGGGGATTTTCCTGCTGATCTCCGTTGTTGGACGCTCTCTAACGATGGTTCTTTGCCACATTATGTAGCGATGTCCTTGCGTTCTAGCCAACAGCGCATGCCTCTGCGTAGGGAGAGCGGCGAAGAAAAGGCCAGGGAGGAACTCAACCAAGCGCAGCGACTTTTGACCGAGGTGAATCGTCGTAACATGGAGATGCAAGCGGCCTTGCGTCACCAATCGGCGCAGAACAGTGAGTCCCAAAGGCGCAAGGATGAATTTCTGGCCATGATTGGCCATCAGCTTCGTAACCACCTGTCGCCGGTGCGCAATGCTGCTCGGTTTTTGCACCACAAGGTATCAGGGGAAGCGGAGGTGGGTTGGTGTATCGCAGTGATTGATCGTCAGATAGGCCAGTTTGCACGCCTGATTGACGAGCTACAAGATCTGGCTCGTATCGAAAGTGGGCAGTTTGAGTTGCACAAAAATCGGCTACCCCTCACGGAGGTCATCAGCCAAGCGGTGGAGTGGGTAGAACCGCGCCTAAAGGACCGGCAACAAACCTTGGAGATTTCGAAACTACAAGAGAGGCAGCTCTGGGTGGAGGCCGATCTGCAACGGTTGTCTCAGGCGCTGGAGCACCTGATCCAGAATGCATCCCACTGTATGGGTGCTGGGGGTTGCATCCAGATGGTTGTGTGCCAAGAAGGGATGGAAATCCTCATCACGATACGAGACAACGGTCGGGAAATTCCGGCGGATCTGTTGCTGCGCATTTTCGATATCTATGGCGAAATCTCTAACGTATCGGAACCACCGGATACTGATCCCTGGTTTGGATTGGCAGTTGTCCGGCGTGTGGTGGAACTGCATGGAGGCTCCGTGCAGGCAATCTCGTTCGGTTCGGAACGGGGGAACGAACGTACTCTCCGTCTGCCGATGGCACAACCCATCGTGGAAGAAAAGGCAGCACTTCCCACGGATCCTCTGTCTGATGCTGCTGTCACCAGTCGTATCTTGGTGGTGGATGACAATGAGGACGTGGCGATTTCCTTTGGCGCTTTGTTAGAGGTTTTGGGCCACGATGTGCGGGTTGTGCTCGATGGACACATGGCGTTGGATGCCGTACGAGATTTTATGCCCCATATTGTCTTTCTCGACATCGCCATGCCTGAGATGGATGGTTACGAGGTCGCACGACGTTTGCGTACCGCCCACCGACACGAAAACCTGCGCTTGGTCGCGGTCACGGGCTATGGCCAAGACCACGACTCAGAACGTGCACAACGCGCTGGATTTGACCATCACCTGCTCAAACCCGTGGATCTGAAAGATCTACAGGCACTGCTCGGACATTAAGATACTTTGCCTTTCAGTCTGCCCTGACGTGGCAGAACAGAGATACAAAAACAGTGCGATTGCCCTGAGATTGCCCCAACGGAGTATGGACATTGCCTCACCATAACGGTATACTGCCTTGGAGGTGTGGGTTCTGCTTCAGCCCCTGACGTGCCCCTGACGTGCCCCTGACGTGCCCCTGACGTGCCCCTGACGTGCCCCTGACGTGCCCCTGACGTGCCCCTGACGTGCCCCTGACGT
>CAIJYR010000195.1 GCA_903824965.1 uncultured Thiotrichales bacterium | reverse complement strand
TTCAACAACGCCTGCCACATGGGCAACCCCACCATGCAAAGTCCTCATACACCATAGCCTCATGTCGAGAAAATGGTATAGTATCAACTAATTACTACTTCTTCATAAAATCTGTCGGGTGGTAAGACTGCCACAAGAAAAAACTTTTGCAAAAACCGAAGATTCTTCTAATCCGCTCCGGCACAGAGGTTTTCTTAAAGAGCTTTTCTCGAAGCATAGCGGTGGAGGTGGGTTTTCGGACTAATCCATTGCGTTAGAATTGAAACCAGGTGCTGTGACCTCTCGATAAAAGTCAGCCAGGCGCACCGACATAGATGCTGCCGTCCATTGCTTGGCATAGGTAATACCCTCTAGGGAAAGACGATTGCGCAGAGTAGCGTCACGCAATAGAGCGACCAGCTTTGTGGAAAAGTCAGTTACATCGCGTGTAGCAACCAAAGCACCCTGACCAGCCTGTAGAATATCCCAGGTTCCCATTTCTGCGGTGGATACGATTGGTACGCCCAATGCCATCGCTTCTAGCAAAACCAAGCCTTGCGTTTCAGTGTCAGAGGCAAAGGCAAAAACATCGGCGGCACGATACACGTCCCTTAACCCCCCGTTACGATCCAGATAACCCGTAAAGAGCACGTTATTCTGGATCCCAAGGTGCTGCGCGAGCTGCTGCAAATGGTTACGCGCCGGCCCATCACCGGCAATCACCAGCAGGACATTGGGTAAATAGGTTTGTACCTGACATAGGACATGGAATAAGAAATCAATTTTCTTTTCAAAGGCGACGCGGCCAACAAAGATAACAACGGGTTGATCCGTCTTGATACCATGACGTTGACGAAAAGCAGCACCATCCCCGCCGTGTAGATCGATGGCATTAACACCAGTAGGGATAATCCGAGTCGGCCTATGCACGCCATAATCGCGTAGGATCTTGGCGATGGCTTGCGATGGAACGACCAGGGCATCAAGTGCGTTCCCCTGAGACCGTGAAAAGCGACGTGCGGCATAGCGCATGAGTGCTTTTGGCGCGAGGGGAAAATAATGAAACAGATACTCCTCAAAGAAAGTATGGTAACTAGCGATACAGGGCACACCAAGCCGCCGCGCCAAGGCGATACCCGCGTAATGCGCGATGAATGGGGTTTGTACATGCACGAGATCGAATGTACCCGCCACAAACGCGGTGGTTAGTTTACGGATACTACCAGCTTTCATCAGTCGATCTTCAGGGTCGAAGGGGACTCGTCGCGAGGGAACCCGAAGGATATCGTTCTCCCCTTCCATGAGAGTATTTCCATACTCCGGTGCGATGAGCGTGACCTCATGACCCAGCCGAGCCAGCTCACGGCGAAAGGTTAGAATGGAGGTAGAAACCCCATTGATGCGAGGAAAGTAGACATCCGATATTATCAAGACCTTCATGCTCGCATCACCATGAAAAAATAGCCTCCGACCGATACAATGATTGTCATAATCCGAGACTGTGATCGCAGGTACCCGGGCTCTGTCCAGCCAAACGAACAACGCTTAGTGTATTCTATCCGACATGCCACTCCACCAATCGGTTCAGCACCTCTATCATAGCTCGCCAGATTTTCCCGCCATCTCAAGTCGCGAGGTGCGTCGTGCCCCATTACTCTCTAACCTAGTAGACGCATGGCGTAGCGGTCATCGGATCTTGGGGTTACATGGTGCGAGGGGGGTTGGAAAAACCATCGCGTCGATCCAAGCGGCAGCGAGTCCCTACGCTAGCGGTACCAACCATCCTCCTTCAGAGCGACACCGAACACTATGGCTTGAACTACGCATCTGTCCTGATGCGGGTGGTATTTTGTCGCAACTGTCTGATTGTGTTTATGATATGGGTTTCACTGCGGTAGCGCAACAACTACGCGAGCAAGCGCAACCGAACCCAATCCTTTTGGCGAATGCTCTGGTAGAGGTATTGGGGGCAGATTGTCTGATCATCGTCGATCAATGTGAAACGGTACTGAATGACCAAGGCCGAATCGCTGATCCTTACCTCGGTGAACTGCTACAGGCGTTATTGGGACAGACCGGTTGGCGTGCCCTACTGACCGTTTGTGCCGAGGATGCACCGCCCACCGATCTCCTGGCCGAAACCCACGCTAGCAGGCAAGGGGGAAAACGACATCAGGTGCAGTGGTTCCTTGTTGAGGAATTATCCTACAACGAGCGCATTGCCCTGCTGCACAACGTATTGGCCACCCGCCCGTTTCGTTGGGATAACCTGCCGACAGAGACGCAGCACCTGATTCTTACCGAGATTGCTGGGCATCCCCTGGCGTTCGCGCTGTTTCTGGCCGACCCGGGTGACGACCCGGCTGCTACTGTGCAAGAGATCCAACGCCGCGCAAAGGACTTGGTGGGTGCGGCTGCCAACACCTACGCTGCCTTAGATTATTATCTGGAGCGTATCCCAACGACAGTACGGCCCATGCTGGACCTGTTGGTCGCTTTAGAGGATCGTGAACCATGGCCTTTTTTAGAGGGCGCGTGGAAAGCCCTGGGAAGCATCCTTGGTTGGCCGCTAAAACAGGCAGAGAGCGCACTTACTGAGCTTGTGCAACATGCGTTTATCGAAAAAGGGGATGGCGGGTATCGTGTCCTACCGATGGTGCGCCATCGATTGCTCAGTCGAGCGGCACCTTTTGGTTTTTCTGAAAGCCTTGCGCGGGTACTACACTTCCACTTGGCTCGGCTTTACGAGGCCCTGGCAAAGCAGGTGAAAGAACAGACGCAGGGGTTATTAGCGGCAGGAAAATCTAACGAACCCTCTCCCCAGGTAGTCGAGCTGATGCGCTACCACGCCGTGTTGCGTGATCGGGCATTGCGACAGGCGCTACGTCGCAACACACTCCGCTTGGTTCGGTGTGCCCTAGAAGGCTTACTGGAACCGCCCCCCTGGCGATTAACGACGCAACTCGGCGCAGGTCGGTGCTTTGCCTATACGCGACGACTGGCTGTCCGGATTGAGCAGGTGATCTCTCATCCCAGCGAAGAGAACCCGCCAAACGAGGTCGGTGCTTGCTACCATGCGATTGGTCTTGTGTGTGAGGCAATCGGAGAGGCCGATCAAGCCATCAAAGCCTTTCAAGGTGCCCTCTGTTGGTGGGAGCATACCCGACAACCGTACCGCATGGGGACTGAGTTAGATAAAATCGGGAGGATCTACGCAAGACAACAACGCTGGCAGGAAGCGTTGGTTGCGTATCGCTCTGCCCTCGATCGGTGGGAGAGGACGCGACAATACAAGCAGATGGGGGGGGTGTGGCACCGGATTGGCGGGCTCTATGCCAACCAAGGCAAATGGCCCGAGGCGCTGTCAGCCTACCACACCGCCTTAGAGTGGCAGGGGCGCACCAACCGACAGTCTGAATCAGGGAGCACCTGGCAACAGATTGGGGAGGTTCACGAGGTTTGTGCCAATGTTGGATCTGCCGCACAAGCCTACATCAAAGCTTTAGAGTCCTTGCAACACCACTCGTCCGGCTCCACCAAGATGCTCAAATCAGTTTCAGTCTCAGCAAGGCGTCTCTTGGCTGCATCACCTGCGGGGGATGGGCAGGGCATGGAAGGCGAATTAGCAAGGCTGCGTGGGATAATCCAAATGCTACCGAGTAGCCGTTGAGTGCTAAGGGGTTGCCAATGTCTTACTGGTTCTTCCCAATCATTGTAGTCTCCTTTTTGGTGGGTGCTGGCACCCCTGCCCGTGCCGATACCTACTTGCTCAATGTTTCCTACGATTCTACTCGTGAGTTCTATCGGGAGTATAACGTCGCCTTCGCACGCTACTGGAAGCAGAAAACCGGCGAGACCGTTATTCCACGCCAATCACACGGCGGTTCGGGAAAACAGGCAAGGGCGGTACTGAATGGCTTGGATGCAGATGTCGTAAGCTTTGCGCTCGCCTACGATATTGATTCGCTCACCAAGCATTCGGGATTATTATCAGGCAACTGGCAAAAGCGCCTGCCAAGTCATAGCTCACCCTTCACCTCCACGGTTGTTTTCTTGGTGCGCAAAGGAAATCCGAAGGGCATCAAAAACTGGGACGATCTGACGAGACCAGGCCTCGTTGTGGTCATGCCGAACCCCAAGTCCTCCGGTGGTGCCCGTTGGGATTATCTGGCCGCTTGGGGGTATGCGCTGCGTCAGCCTCATGGTTCCCCTGCTACTGCAAAGGATTTTGTTACCAAGCTCTACCGAAATGTACCTACCCTTGATGCGAGTGCGCGGGCAGCGACCATGACCTTTATCAAGAAGCACCAGGGCGATGTCCTCGTCACTTGGGAGGACGAGGCGTTGCTCGTCACCAAACAATGGCCCCAAAACCAAGTGGAACTGGTCGCGCCCCCAGAGAGTATCCTCGCGGAGCCGGTAGTCGCAGTGGTAGAGAAGAACGCTCTGCGTCATGATGTACGTCTACTGGCCCAAAGCTACCTCGAATACCTCTATAGCCCAGAGGCACAGGAACTGGCTGCAAGCCATTACTATCGCCCACGTTTGCAAAGCGTAGCGATGCGCCACGCGGCAACATTTCCCACCATGAAGCTGTTTACCCTAGGGGATGTATGCGGCAATTGGCGGCGAGCTAATCAAGAGCATTTCGCAAATGGCGCAATGTTCGATAAAATCTATCCGCTCCGCTAACCTAACTAGTCCACAAGGCGAGCTTGGTGTGCTTGGTGGGCTTGCGCTGGACGCACCACTGGTCGCATCCCTTCCAGCGTCGGATTAGGGTCTGCCGTGATGGCTGGGCTGCAGCCACCAACCCGGTGTCTGTCAGTGGCGCGGATTGGGTGTAGGTGCGGCGTGTGGTTGTGGTATCCTGGTGTAGGCGGATATCGATGAAAAGCGGGTAGTTTTGCTTTCTCCATAATACCAGTACTGCGAAATGGGTTGCGGAGAATGGGCAGATGTGGTGTAATCTTCAAGGTAGTCGTGGGGGCCGTTAGCTCAGTTGGTAGAGCAGCTGACTCTTAATTAGCTGGTCGTAGGTTCGAGCCCTACACGGCCCACCAAAAGCAAAGGCATACAACCACCTACTCCCCAAACGGGGGTAGATTATGGTAGGCGGGTTCTGCGCTGTGAGCTTGGGCCTGTCGGCCCGTCTTGGTGGGGATGGTGGGTGGTGCTGGTACACAGCGCGCAGGTTGCATTGTCGCGCTGGCTTGTGTTTTCCTACCAGTCAGGTAAATTTTTTTGCCGTAAGTGTCCTCGGTTCCAGTCGCAGGAAAACCGCGCTATTTTCATCGCGGCTCTGTCTGTTGCGGTGATGTCCCTGCTTTGATGCAGTTCATGTCGGATGATTCCGCATGCCCTCATAGAAACCAGGAACAGGACGGGGTAGTCGGATAGGGAGTCGCCGAATCTCGGTGTTTTTCTATTGACTAAGTGTCTGGTTATCGCTAGGATAGTAGATCCCTGGTGGGCTCTGTTTTCTTCGGATCCGCCGATTTAGGTAGCGGATATTGTTCCTGTCACCGTGCGCAAGTTTAGCGCGTCGGGGAGAGGTGGAGATTGTCGATCAATGGCAACAACGAATCAGTTGGTACGCAAGCCTCGCGTACGGCAGCAGGAAAAGAGTAGTGTTCCTGCCCTCGGCAGTTGTCCGCAGAAGCGGGGTGTATGTACTCGGGTCTACACGACGACGCCTAAGAAGCCGAACTCGGCCTTGCGTAAAGTAGCGCGTGTGCGCCTCACCAATGGTATGGAAGTAACGACGTACATTGGTGGTGAGGGTCACAATCTGCAGGAGCACTCGGTAGTGCTCATACGAGGCGGGCGTGTCAAGGATCTTCCTGGTGTGCGCTACCACGTAGTACGTGGTTGTTTAGACACTTCTGGGGTAGGTGCCCGTCGTCAGGGGCGTTCGAAGTATGGCTCCAAGCGGCCCAAGTCGTGATGAAGGTTGTCCGAATGGGAAGTATGTCGCGAAGCATTTTGTTAGGTACAGACCATGCCTAGAAGAAGAGTTGCTGCAAAGCGGGTGATCCTCCCTGATCCAAAATACGGGAACGAGACCTTAGCCAAATTTATTAACGTCGTCATGAAGCAAGGCAAGAAGTCGGTGGCCGAGCAGATCGTCTACGGAGCGCTCGCTCAGCTTCAGGCTAAGCGTAGTAGCGATCCGATGGAGATCTTTGGCAAGGCACTGGATAACATCCGTCCGGCGGTGGAAGTGAAGTCTCGTCGTGTGGGTGGTGCCACCTATCAGGTGCCGGTAGAGGTTCGGCTGGTGCGGCGTACTGCGCTTGCTATGCGCTGGTTGGTGGGGGCTGCCCGTAAGCGGGGCGAGAAGTCCATGGGAATGCGTCTTGCGGGAGAGATCCTAGAGGCCTACGAGGGCAAGGGAACGGCTGTGAAGAAGCGTGAGGACACCCATCGTATGGCGGACGCCAATAAGGCCTTCGCGCATTATCGCTGGTAATACCAACCGATTGAATTGAATAGAGGTTTTGTGCTGTGCCACGTAAGACACCGATAGAACAATACCGGAACATTGGCATCATGGCTCACATTGATGCCGGTAAGACCACCGCCACGGAACGGGTACTGTTCTATACGGGCGTCTCCCATAAGATGGGCGAGGTGCATGATGGCGCAGCCACCATGGATTGGATGGTGCAAGAAAAAGAGCGTGGAATAACCATTACCTCTGCAGCGACCACCTGTTTCTGGAGTGGGATGCGCAAGCAGTTCCCTGGGCATCGGGTCAATATTATTGATACCCCCGGACATGTGGATTTCACTATTGAGGTGGAACGCTCCCTGCGGGTGTTGGATGGTGCCTGTGCTTTGTTTTGTGCGGTGGGTGGGGTTGAACCACAATCCGAGACGGTGTGGCGGCAGGCCAATAAGTATGGCGTTCCGCGCCTGGCCTTCGTCAACAAGATGGATCGTGCGGGTGCTAACTTTCTGCGGGTAGTTGGGCAGATCAAGACTCGGCTTGGCGCGAACCCGATTGCTTTGCAGTTGCCAATTGGTGCCGAAGAGACCTTTAAGGGGGTCGTCGATCTGGTTACCATGAAGGCGATCTATTGGGATGACGCAAGCCAAGGGATGTCGTATAGCGAAGAGGAAGTTCCCGCTGCGATGCAGGCCATGTGCCAAGAATGGCGTGGCAAGCTTGTCGAGGCAGCGGCTGACGCCTCGGATGAGGTAATGGAAAAGTACCTAGAAGGCGAGGAATTGAGCATAGAGGAGATTAAGGCAGGTTTGCGTGTACGCACCCTGAGAAATGAGATCGTCCCAGTACTGTGCGGATCAGCCTTTAAGAATAAGGGCGTTCAGGCCATGCTCGACGCGGTCATTGAGTACCTGCCTTCGCCTATCGATAAGCCCCCGGTTCAGGGTATCGCAGATGATGCGGCGCAAACCGAGATTGCGCGGCACGCATCCGATGATGAGCCGTTTGCGGCCTTGGCTTTTAAGATTATGACGGATCCTTACGTTGGTACGCTGACCTTTTTCCGTTGTTATTCCGGGGTGCTGAATTCTGGCTCAACGGTCTATAACCCGATCAAGGGTAAGCGCGAGCGCATCGGTCGTCTGTTGCAGATGCATGCCGATACCCGTGATGAATTAAAAGAGGTGCGTGCTGGCGATATCGCGGCTGCTGTAGGACTTAAGGACGTTACCACCGGCGAGACGCTCTGCGCCATGGATCACATCATTACCCTGGAGCGGATGGAATTCCCTGAGCCAGTTATCTCGGTTGCGGTTGAGCCGAAGACCAAGGCTGACCAAGAAAAGATGGGAATTGCGTTGTCCAAGCTTGCTTCTGAAGATCCTTCTTTCCGCGTTCGGACAGACGAGGAGTCGGGGCAGACGATCATCTCCGGTATGGGTGAGTTGCACCTTGAGATTATCGTCGATCGCATGAAGCGCGAATTCAGCGTCGAATGTAATGTCGGTGCTCCACAGGTGGCGTACCGCGAAACGATTCGTGCGAACGTAGAACAAGAGGGCAAGTTTGTCCGTCAGTCGGGTGGTCGCGGTCAGTATGGTCACGTCTGGTTGCGTCTTGAGCCCAAGGAAGCGGGCACTGGGTATGAGTTTGTCAACGCGATTGTGGGTGGTGTAATCCCAAGAGAGTACATCCCTGCGGTTGATAAAGGCATCCAGGAACAGCTACAGAATGGTGTGATTGCGGGTTACCCGGTGGTTGACATCAAGGTGACCTTGTTTGATGGTTCTTACCATGACGTAGATTCGAGTGAAATGGCCTTTAAGATTGCGGGCTCCATGGGCTTCAAAGAGGGTGCGCGTCGTGCTCGACCGGTACTCCTCGAGCCCATCATGAACGTGGAGGTAGTCACCCCAGAGGAATACATGGGGGACGTCATGGGCGATCTGAACCGTCGTCGTGGTATGGTGCAGGGGATGGAAGACGCTCCGGCGGGGCGCATTGTCCGTGCCGATGTGCCTCTTGCTGAGATGTTTGGCTACGCGACTGACCTGCGTTCAGCTACCCAGGGGCGTGCTACGTATTCGATGGAGTTTTCTAGGTACCTTGAGGCACCGAATAATATTGCTGAGGCAGTGGTCAAGAAAAAGACGACCCGTTGATGGTTTTTCGATGCGACCTTCCCAGTAAGGAATGATGCGCAACCAACATCCGGTGGTTCTTGTCTTTGGTCGGCTGCATTACTGGATCACACATTAAAAGATTTTGAGACCTGGCAAAGAGGTAGACGAGCGTGTCCAAGGAGAAATTTCAAAGAAACAAGCCTCACCTGAACGTTGGCACCATTGGTCACGTAGACCATGGCAAGACGACGTTGACGGCTGCCATGACCAAGGTATTGGCGGCG
>CAIJYR010000194.1 GCA_903824965.1 uncultured Thiotrichales bacterium | reverse complement strand
CGATTCATGCAGTTACCAGTGCTGGTTTTGAATTAAAAGCATTTCTGTTTGTCCTGGCTCACAGCTTTCAATTCGCAGCCTGAAATATCATATTTCTTATGCGGTCTTCGTCGCCTGATAGGTGGCAACTTGGGTTACATAGGTTCCCTCCGTTTCTACACCAAAGTAGCAAGCCGTGCCTCGTATGCCAATGACCGCATCCGGGATCATAATTCTTTTATTGCCAGGCTCGAATACAGCCAACACGCGACCCATCACCACGCGCATAAAGTCTTTTGCTGCTTGAAAACCAAAATGTACGGTGCTCGATTCACGTTGTAAGAACGCATTTTTACCAATTACATAGATTGCGCTGGCACCTTTCTCTGTTCTAATCGTCTGTCCCTGGCGCGTAATAGACCCCACACGCGCAGGGCGACCATTCACAGTCACCGCCCCCTGTACCGAGATCATCCCCTGGGGTGCGTCTGTGATTTCTTCCGCCAGCACCTTCTGGAGAATGCCGAATCCCCCCCCGAAGTACAATCCCCCACCCATCGCCGCCCACCTCTTGAGTACGGTGCGTCGGTTCATGCGATTCATACCTGGTTTTTCATTCGTCATACAAACACTCCAAAAGGATGGCTGTAAAACCGTACCGCTACGCGCTTCACTGTCGTTGTCGAACGACACGCACCCGCACGGCACATCAGTCGGTTGCCTCTACCTACGGAGGAGCTGTCGCCACAAGGCGACAATGAGACCTAGCGCAGCACCGTAAGAATCCACAACCCACGCATCAAGAAAACAAATTTCATACGGCACGCATCTTGCATCGATGCTGCGCCAGGCATCCGTATACCCACACGCATCAACAAACAAGCACCGGACCTTATATGCCAAAACCCATCCTGAACATTGTCAACTGGCTTAAGCCCCTTCGAGGGGGGAGCACCTTGATCATCGTGATCACCATTGCGTTCTTGAACCTGGGCCTGTGGGCCGCGTTCAACCCCGCAACGACCATTGTTCCGTGGTCGGGCATGATCAACGGTGTCTCCTTCAGTCCCTATGGTGCGGATCAAAGCCCTGTGCATGGCGACCGCCCCGATCCTGCCATTGTGGAGAGTGATCTCAAATTGCTCGTAGGCAAGGTCAATATGGTACGCACCTACACCTCTACCGACGGCGTTGAGGACGTCCCCCGCATTGCGGCCCGCTATGGATTTCGGGTGACTGCGGGGGCGTGGTTGGATCAGCGCCTCGATCGCAACGAGAAAGAAGTCAGCAACCTCATCCACAGTGTTCGCACCTATCCCAACATCGAACGGGTTATCGTGGGCAATGAGGCGATTTTGCGTGCCAACTTGTCGGTGGAGCAACTCATTGGGTATCTACGTCGGGTACGTGCTCTCACGGACGTACCGGTGAGCACCGCAGAGCCTTGGCACGTTTGGATGCACCATCCAGAATTGGTCGCCGAAGTAGACTATATCACCCTCCACGTTCTGCCATACTGGGAAAAAATCCCCGTTGACGTAGCCCCCAAGTGGGTGCTCGAACAAATCCACCTCGTGCAGGCGCAGTACCCGCACAAGCATGTGTTGCTGGGCGAGGTGGGTTGGCCTTCTGGAGGGGAGCATAAGGGCGTGGCCGAAGCGAGTCCCACGAACCAGGCACGCTTTGTGCGCGAGTTTCTGAACCTTGCGACCCGCGAGGGACTGGATTACTTCGTCATGGAAGCTTTTGACCAACCCTGGAAGCGTGAGATTGAAGGCTACGTAGGTCGCTATTGGGGGTTGTTTGATGTCCACCGTCAACCCAAGTTCGCGTTCTCTGGTACGGTAGAAGACGACCCGTTCTGGAAGTTGCAGGCATCGCTTGCGGTGGGTTTGGCGCTGTTCCCCATGCTGTGGTTTATCAGACGTTTTAGGAACATTCGTACCCGGGGGCGGTTGTTCTATGGCCTGATCATCCAGAGCTGTGCGTCCCTCATGGTATGGACTGCCTCCGCGCCTTTGCTGTGGTACTTGGGGGGTTGGGAAACGTTTATGTGGGCGGTCATGTTGCCTGCACAGTTGGCGTTGCTGGTTGTGGTGTTGATCAACGGTTTTGAAATGAGCGAGATGCTGTTTGGGCGGCTGAGCCGGGTCTTTAAGCCTCTGAACCCCTCCCGTGACTGTTCTTTCCCCAAGGTTTCGCTACACCTTGCCATTTGCAACGAGCCACCTGCCATGGTAATCGAGACCCTCAACAGTCTCGCACGGTTGGATTATCCCGACTACGAAGTGCTGGTCATCGACAACAACACGACCGATGAGACACTCTGGCGGCCTGTGCAAGCACACTGCGAGTTACTTGGTACACGCTTTCGGTTCTTCACGCTCGGTAAAATCAAGGGCTATAAAGCGGGTGCGTTAAACTTTGCTTTGCGTGTGACTGACCCGGGCGCTACCGTGGTTGGCTTGGTTGATTCTGATTATGTGGTTGAACCCAACTGGTTGCGGGCTACTTTGCCGTACTTTGAGAACGCCAAGGTAGGTTTTGTGCAGGCACCCCAAGACCACCGCGACGGTGCTCATTCCCCCTTCAAAAGCATGATCAACTGGGAATACACCGGCTTTTTCAAAATTGGTATGGTGCAACGCAATGAGCGCAATGCCATCATCCAGCACGGTACTATGACGCTCATCCGCCGTTCCGCCCTTATGGATGTGGGTGGCTGGGGGGAATGGTGCATTTGCGAGGATACGGAGCTTGGGCTTCGGCTGTTCGAGGCCGGTTTTGAGGCGGTCTATTTAGAACATGCCTTTGGGAAGGGTCTTTCCCCTGATTCCTTTGCGGGGTACAAACGCCAGCGTTACCGTTGGGCCTATGGTGCCATGCAAATCCTGAAAGGCCATTGGCGTCAGATGCTCCCTGGAAAGCGTAGTACGCTTACGGCGGGGCAGAAGTTCCATTTTGTCACGGGTTGGATGCCGTGGTTTGCGGATGCCATGCACCTGATGTTTTCTTTGGCTGCGCTCGTTTGGTCTTTTGCTTTGTTGGCCGTACCAAACCATGCGGGTTTTCCCCTGACGGTGTTTTTGTTGCCGACCATTGTTTTGTTTGGGTTCAAATTGCTGCACAGTTTCTGGTTGTACGCTGTGCGGGTGCCGTGTGGTTGGTGGGAGCGGATTGGGGCGGCGATTGCTGGCATGAGCCTCACCCACAGCATTGCGCGGGCGACCATTGCAGGATTGTTCACCAAGAGTCTGCCTTTCCACCGTACTCCCAAGATGGAAAACCAGACGGCGTTGCTACAGGGGTTGATGATGGCCCGTGAAGAATCGCTGATGCTGGTGGCCTTGCTCACGGCGGCGGGTGCGGTGATTCTGAGCTATGGTACGGATGTGCGTGAGGCGTTGTTGTGGGGAGGGATATTGGCGATTCAGGCGGTGCCCTACTTGGCTGCACTGGTTACGGCGACTGCTTCGGCGATTCCTGGGTGGGGCTTTCTGCGCCGTACCCCGAAGGCACCCAACCTGGTGCCGAGCGAGCAAAACGCATAAGTTGTCTTTACATTGCCCCTCTCCTTGTAGGAGAGGGGTGGCAGGGTGAGGTAGGATGCTGGGGTTGACTTGTTTTTGATTGCCTTTCTTGCCTTTCTGCTTGCCTTTCTTGCCTTTCTGCTTGCCTTTCTGCTTGCCTTCATGTGTGCACCCTTCCTTTTGGGTAGGGTTTATACCACTTTCGGTATTGTAGTGCTCACCTCCCAGGCCTAGGATGTGCGCTGCAACGCACGTCGATCCCGTGTCGAAGCCTAATCGTGCTGAGATCCTAAAAAGACTTGCACCTTTACTGGCAGTTACGCTGCATTGTCTCCTCTCCTCATAGCTTCACACGACAGGGTTTCTCGGAGGCACGGATGAGTCCTACGCCATCTTCATTCAGATATGTGATCGATCTTCTTCATAATAACAATACGTTCAAGTTTTCTGCTGTCCATATCCTAATCTCTGTAATGATATGTTCGCTAACCTATTTGTTTCTTTCCTATACGCATCAAGAGACCAATAGGCACGCGCTTGATACAATCATGAACTTGGCAAACTCCATGCGCCAGAATTTTGATGGTAGAATTGGGGAAATCGATTTTTGCCTACAAGCAGCAACCGATGGAATCGTCGAACAGAAAAGAGGAAACAACATTCAAGATCTCACAAATTATTTAGATAAACAAAAGAACCGAATTTCTGTTGATTTCATCAGAGCAAGCGACGAGCAGGGGGATATAATCTACGGAACCGATACGCAAGGTAAGACAACCAATGTTGCAGATCGGGAGTATTTTATTTATCTACGCGATCATAAAGATGCTGGTCTTTATATCAGTAGGCCAGCGATCTCCAGGATCGCCAACAAAAAAGTTGTACTCTTTGTAAGACGAGTGACAGATGAAAACGGGACGTTTCTTGGCATTGTGTTTGCGGGTATTTTTACCGACAACATCACACAAATGATCAATGAGATCAAGACATCACGCGAAGAGACGATTGCACTCTTCAGTAGAGATATCTTAATCACACAAACGAGTAAACGAGATACAGGATTTGGGTCAGATAAAACAGACGATGCGGATGACTCAGACGATGCAGAACATTTCATGCGTGATCATACCGCAGAAGGATCTTTTGTTGATTATGAAAATGACGGGAAAGATAGATACATCCATTGGTATTCTGGCAGCAAGATCTATGATTTTACAATCGTAGTCAAAATGGCGGATAACGCTGTATTCCATGAATGGATATACTATACCGAGATGATCGTAGCATTCTTGATACTGATCCTCTCCGTCATGACCTATGCAGTCTATTCGTTCATCGTCTCCTTCAACCAACAGAAGATCATTGCACATACCACAAAAATCTCATCCTTGGTGTTTGAGAATGCAAAAGAGGCTATCGCCATCACAGGGTGTGATGCTTCTTTCCTACATGTCAATCAGGCATTTTGTGATCTCACAGGATATACCAAACAGGAAATGATTGGCCAGAGACCAAGCATCCTGAGGTCAGGTGAACATTCCGAAATCTTCTATCGAACGATGTGGGACTCTCTGGGCGCGACAGGACATTGGAGCGGAGAAATATCGAACAAACGCAAGAATGGTGATACGTTCATAGGAATTCTGTCCATTTCCGCAGTCTACGATGATCATAATAGCATTTCCAATTACATCGCAATCACTACAGATATTACGCAGAAAAAGCAGATTGATCTACAGCTACGCAAACTGTCTCAGTCCGTTGAGCAAAGCCCTGCTTCTGTAATGATTGCTGATACGGCAGGCAAGATCGTCTATGTGAACAAGAAATTCTATGAAATCACAGGGTACCATCAAGACGATGTGATTGGAAAGAATCCTAGATTCCTAAAATCTGGGTTGACACCAGATGATGTATATAGGGAATTGTGGGGGGCCATCACGTCTGGCAGAGAATGGCGTGGTGAATTACAGAACCGTAAAAAAAACGGAGAGCTGTTCTGGGAGTTTGCCTCCTTTTCTCCTCTCAAAGAGGAGGACGGAAAGATTACCCATTACATCGCCGTAAAGGAAAATATTACCATTCGCAAGGAATACGAGAATCGTCTTATAAAACAGGCGAATTTCGATCTATTGACTGGCCTACCCAATCGGCTGCTTGCGATGGATCGTCTTTCGCAAGCGATGAGCCGTGCACACAGAGAAAAACAACGTGTTGGTATCATGTTCATTGATCTCGATCATTTCAAGAAGGTGAATGACACCCTGGGTCACGCAACTGGTGATATTCTTCTGAAGGAGGCAGCCAAGCGTCTTACGACCGCTGTTCGTGAAACCGATACAGTTGCAAGACTGGGTGGTGATGAATTCATGATGATCTTAGCAGACCTCCACGAGGCTACGGACGCAGAGGTAGTTGCAGAGAAAGTGATAGCCCTATGCGGTAGTCTCTTCCAGATTGAGGATCATGAGTTGCAGCTCTCTGCGAGCGTTGGAATTACCATCTATCCGGATGATGGCACCGACCCACATATCCTAGTGCGTAATGCTGATCTGGCAATGTATCAATCGAAAGAAGAGGGACGTGGTGCCTTTCACTTCTTTACCCACGCAATGGATGCACGTGCACATGAGATTATGGTATTTGAATCAGAACTGCGTTATGCCATAGAGCGCAATGAATTGTCCATTCACTACCAGCCCCTGGTAGAGATTGCATCCAACCGCATCGTTGGTGCTGAAGCACTCATCCGTTGGCATAACAAAAAATTTGGCCCGATTTCCCCCACGAAGTTTATTCCTATTGCTGAGAACAGTGGACTGATCGTACCGATTGGCGAGTGGATATTATGTAAAGCCTGTTGTGACGCAGCAAGATGGCAGAGGCAAACAGGCACCCCCATCCACGTTGCTGTGAATGTATCCAGCAGACAATTTGAGAAGGGATCTGTCCTGAAAACTGTCAAAGACGCTCTTGGCACCACTGGCCTTCCCGCATCCCTGCTGAAGCTTGAAATCACAGAAGGAGTCTTGCTGAAAGAATCGCAAGAAGTCAATCAAATCATCAACAACATTTGCGCACTGGGTGTTCGTCTCGCGATTGATGATTTTGGTACGGGAGATTCCTCCCTGAGTTATCTGCGCCGTCTTCCATTCAGCACGCTAAAAATCGATCGTGCCTTCGTAATGGATTTACCGGATTCACAAGAAGCCGCGAGCCT
>CAIJYR010000193.1 GCA_903824965.1 uncultured Thiotrichales bacterium | reverse complement strand
GATAATGAAGCCGCCCAACGTCTCAACGAGACCAGGACAGAACTCTTTCAATTTATTCACAAAACCCAACAACGCGCCGCCTGAGCAACACCTCACAGACCACCTTCGTTCAGGCTCATGTCAGGATTGGAAAATACTGATCCAGCTTTGTCCCATCTACGGCCGTGCGTCTACCTCATCCTCTTTCTTGGGGGGTAACAGCGCCTGGCGATCCAGTCCTAGAGACAACGCAACGGGTGCGGCAATAAAGATAGACGAATACGTTCCGACGAAAATACCGATGAGCAGTGCAAGCGAGAAACCGTGCAAAGTGCTGCCACCCCACAAAAACATCGCAATCACCACCAACAGTGTCGCAAAAGAAGTCATCAAGGTTCTGGAAAGGGTTTCATTCACTGATCGGTTGATAATATCCTGCGGGGTTTCCTTGCGCAGTTTGCGGAAGTTCTCACGGATTCTATCAAAGACCACCACCGTATCATTCAGGGAGTAGCCAATGATGGCGAGCAGTGCCGCGAGTACCGTGAGATCAAACTCCATATAAAATGCAGCAAAGAGACCCAGAATGATGATGGGATCGTGGAACATGGCAACGATGGCACCGATGGCCATTCGGTATTCGAATCGCAGGGCGACGTAGACCAGAATGGCTAGGGTCGCAAAGATCAGTGCCATCCCCCCCGCTTCCTTGAGTTCCTCACCGACCTGCGGGCCGACGAACTCTACACGGCGCATGTCTACATGGTTGTCACCGGCCCCTTCACGCAAAATCCCCAGCACCCGTTCGCTCAACATGGCACTCGTCATGTCAGGGCGTGGTGCGATGCGAATCAGCACGTCACGGGTGGTGCCAAAGTTTTGCACCATGGCTTCATCGTACCCACCCTTGGCGAGGAGTGTACGGATGCTAGAGACCTCAGCGGCCTGTGCATAGCCTACCTCGATAACCGTACCGCCGGTGAAATCGACCCCCAGGTTGAGTCCCCGCACCAGCAGCATGACCAGAGAAAAGACAAACAAGGTTGCCGAAATCGTGATGGCATACCAGCGTTTGCCCATAAAATCGATGCTACTTACTTTCTTGAAAAATTCCATCGTGATTCCCTCCTACTTCACACAGACAACCGCACGGCTCGTTGCCGACCATACGTCAAATTGACGACAGCGCGGGTCACCATGATGGCGGTAAAAAGCGACGTCAGGATCCCAAGGGTCAAGGTCACAGCAAAGCCCTTGATAGGGCCTGTGCCGAACATGAACAGCGCCAACGCGCCAATCAATGCGGTAACGTGTGCATCCAGAATGGTGAGAAAGGCTTTGCTATAGCCTGCTGCGATGCTCGCTTGGGGTGAGTTTCCGTTCCGCAGTTCTTCACGGATGCGTTCGTTGATCAGCACGTTGGCATCCACGGCCATACCCACCGTGAGGGTAATCCCCGCAATGCCCGGTAGGGTCAAGGTCGCCTGAACAATCGAGAGCAGGGCCACCACCAATACGATGTTGAGCAACAAGGCAAGGTCGGAGATGACGCCCATCATGCCGTAGTAAAAGGCCATGAAACCCATCACGAGCAGCGAACCAATAATGGCCGATCGTACTCCTGTTGCGATGTTGTCTTGGCCGAGACTCGGCCCAACCGTGCGCTCTTCCACAATTTCCATGGGTGCAGCCAAGGCACCGGCACGCAACAACAAGGCAAGGTTATGTGCCTCGTCGGTGGAGTCAAGCCCCGTGACCTGAAAACGCTTGCCAAGTTCACTGCGAATCACAGCAACGTTGATGACTTCTTCAACGACTCTTTTTTCTTTAACCTCCTGTCCATTCACCATTTTGCTTTCGCTCTTGGTTTCGATGAACACCACCGCCATGCGCTTCCCGACCAGTTCACGGGTAGACTGGCTGAAGATCCGCGCACCCTTTGCGTTGAGGGTAATGAACACAGCGGGCGATCCGCTCTGGCTTTCGACCCCAGATGCTGCATCAATGACCGATTCTCCGGTCAAGAGCACACGCTTTTGGAGCAGAATCGGTCGACCGTTTCGCTCATAGTAGAGCTTGGAGGCGGCAGGCGTATGGCCAGCCAACGCCTCCTGTGCTTCGTGTTCTTCATCCATCATGCGAAACTCAAGGGTCGCAGTCGCACCCAGGATCTCCTTGGCACGGGCGGTATCCTGCACGCCGGGCAGTTGCACCACGATGCGATCTTCCCCCTGTCGTTGAAGCACCGGCTCAGCAACACCGAGTTCATTGACGCGGTTACGGAGGGTTGTCAGATTTTGTTGCACGGCGGTTCCGGCAATCGATCGCCGTTCTTTTTCTGGGATACGTCCAAAGACATAAAAGCCGTCTGGGGCGTCTTGGGAGACCATTTGGAGTTCCCGTAACTCTTTGCTGAGCAAGACCAAGGCTTCGTCGCGTTCTGTACGTTCTTTGAATTTGAACACAATCCCACCCCCGCTGGCTCGCTCTACGGTGAGGTAGTGCAATTTCTTTTCGCGCAACATAGTACGGCTATCACTTACGTAGCGTTCTTCTGCGTGGTCGATGGCGGCCTTCATGTCAACCTGCATCAGAAAATGTACCCCCCCGCGAAGATCTAACCCTAGGTACATGGGGGCAGCACCCAGCGCCCTCAACCAGCGGGGTGTGGCGGGCGCGAGGTTTAGGGCGACCACATAACCTCGCCCCAAGGTCTCACGCGCCACATCCTGCGCTTTGAGCTGTGCATCGGTATCGTAGAGGCGTACCAACAGCCCTTGGGGAGTCAGCGCCGCCTGTTTGACCGAAAGGTTGGCTTTCTCGAGTGCGGTGGTAAGCTGGTTTAGGGTGTTCTGATCCAGGGCGGTTCCGTGGGCACTGACCGATACCTGGATGGCCGGGTCTTCGCCGAAGACGTTGGGCAAGGCATACAAAAGCCCCGTCAGCAGGACAAGGACGATGAGGATGTATTTCCAAAGGGGGTACTGATTCATGGGATGGTGTCAATCACAGGCTCTTGATAGTGCCTTTCGGCATCAGGGAGGCGATTGCCTGCTTTTGGATCCAGACTTGGGTGCTGTCGGCGACCTCGATCCGGACAAAGTTTTCACCAACGTCGACGATTTTGCCAAGTACGCCGCCATTTGTGACCACTTCATCCCCTTTGAGGAGGGCACCGAGCATCTTGGTGTGCTCCTTTGTGCGTTTGCTCTGTGGGTAGATCAGGGCAAAATAGAACACGACT
Source organism: uncultured Thiotrichales bacterium (assembly GCA_903824965.1). Taxonomy (GTDB): domain Bacteria; phylum Pseudomonadota; class Gammaproteobacteria; order CAIRSR01; family CAIRSR01; genus CAIRSR01. The sequence goes on along the minus strand of CAIJYR010000193.1, from coordinate 5,863 downwards.
GCAAAGATGGCGATCAGTACCAGCGGATCCATACCCCCCTGCGAGTCGGGGGTAGCAGCCTGGGCATAGGCATCAGAGAAAAAGAGGCTCATCATGTGAATCTTTCCTGGGTGTGCGGGATAGACTGCGCGGTGGTGACACGCAGACGGCTTGCATTATTACACAGGTTGCACGATCGTGCGCACCCATAAGGCCTCGTCTGCTGCCCTCACAGGCATTTCTCGTATAACCCAAAACCAACGATGCTCCACGGAGACCCTGAGATGATCCCCACTGACCTTCGTGAAACAGTAGCCCGTGCTTTGGCCGAGGATGTCGGGCGGGGCGATCGGACGGCCGCATTGGTGGACGTTCACCGCAATGCCACTGCCGTGATCCTTTCACGGGAAGCGGCGATCCTCTGCGGTACCCCTTGGTTTGACGAGGTGTTTCGCCAATTGGATCCGAAGGTGCGGGTGGTGTGGTTCGTTCGGGAAGGGGACGCGGCGGCCCCAGGACAGGCGTTGTGTCAGCTAGAAGGCTCTGCCAGGGCGTTGTTGACCGGGGAACGTACTGCGCTGAACTTTCTGCAAACCCTTTCTGGCACGGCGACGCTCAGTCGTCGCTACGCTGAGACTGTCACTGGCACCCCCGTTCGGATTCTCGATACCCGCAAAAGCATCCCAGGACTCCGCAATGCCCAAAAGTACGCCGTCCGCGTTGGAGGGTGCCACAACCACCGATATGGGTTGGACGATGGGATCCTTCTCAAAGAGAACCATCTGATGGCGATTGGGTCTATTCATGCCGCCGTTGCTGCGGCGCGTGCGGGGCTGCCGCCTGGCATGAAGGTAGAGGTAGAGGTCGAGACCCTGGATCAGGTACGTGAGGCCATCGATGCACAGGCCGACCTGATCTTGCTTGATAATTTTGATCAGGCGAATCTTGCTCAAGCGGTGAAGCTGTGTCGCGGCAAGGTGTTGACGGAGGCATCGGGGAATGTGAACCTGACCACCCTCCGTGCGATTGCCGAAACAGGGGTAGATTTCGTTTCGGTCGGTGCCCTCACCAAGGATGTGCGGGCAATCGATTTGTCCATGCGATTCACCTTAGCATGAAACTGAGAAGCAAGAGCCGATCTGCACCTACCGAAGACCCCCTACCCCACCCTCACACCCCACGAGAACCCAAAAAAACCATCCGAACGCACCCTCCTGAGGTGAACAAGAAATTATGCGAGGGGTGTGCAAAATGTTGTTTACACATCAACCATGAGATTGATCCTCCGCACGATGACGAGGACTGCGATTATATTATTTGGTTTTTACTCCATGAGAACCTTTCTGTATGGGTAGATGACGAGAATGTTTGGTACCTTGAGTTTAAGACGCCTTGCAAAGCGTTACACAATGAGTTGTGCAGTATCTATGAGAAACGACCACAAGTCTGTCGAGAATACGAGCAGGAAACCTGTCTGAACACGGATCTAGAGGACGATATTATCTTTCATACCCCAGAAGAATTTCTGGCATACGTCAAAAAGAATAATCTATGCCAATATACTGGTTTTTATAGAGAGCACAAAAAAATAACCTTGCGGGAACGCGCAAAGGCATTCTCTGGACAACTGGGGAGGGTGTTGTTTCTCGCAACGTGTGTTTGTTACGGGGGCATCTTGGCGGGTTTGACGGCACACTGGGTCATGGTTCTACTTTTGAGTCTTTCCTGTGCTACTGTCCTCGCGGTTGTTTTGGGGAGCGGCAAGCGCATCCGTCACCTACCAGTTGGCGCTCGTAAAGAGTAGTTGTTTTGCAATCAACCCCTACAGTGCGATGGTTGTGTTTTTCAAGTCGAACACTCGATACTGTGTCTGCTATAGGCCACTAACAGAGCAATCACAGCAGTGCTTCAGACATTATAATGTATCGTAAAAGAATGATACAAAATCAACAAAGGTACTGTACGACTGATAGTGTTGTCCTATGGGATCTATTGCGTGCATAAAAGGCGCCCCAAATAAACCTCTATAGAGTTGTGCTTCATTATAGTCAAACACTCTCTTTTTCTCTATTAATATAGTATGACCAAAATCCGGTAATAGCTTGTTTTCCCTGTCTTCAAATTGACAGGGTGCCTTAACTGTCACCACTGTACATTTCCCTTCGTCAATGCACCGTTCGCCAACATTAGGTAGGAAAATAATGTCTCCTGTTCTCATATTGAGCATATGTAATAAAATATTTCTACGCCCTGTAGCATGGGAACAATCTGTCTCTTCAGACCAGTATCTATGAGAAGCAATAACGTAATTCTCTGACCACTGAGACTCAGGCAATATCAAATCAAGACCAGGCACACCCCATCCTTGCCTAAGTATTCCATTACTAAACAAATCATTCATTAAGAACTCTATACAATTCGTATAATCAATCGGTGAATTATTAGATTGTTCGATTTCATTCTCGACTCTGGTGCAATCAAAATCGATCGGACAACTACCACTTGGCTTTCCACCACCATAGCCACGGTTCACTCTGAAAACCCACATATTACGTTCTTTATACATGATCGGAAACCTCCGAAAAAAGTGCATACATGAAAATAGATCCGTAACTTCTTGGGCAAGAATTATTGCTGAGTCATTGAAGAAAAACCAAAAAAGTCAAACCAAGAAAATAACCTCTTACCGACCCCTCTCATCAGACTCGTCGGAGAGGGGCTTGTGCTTGGGGCGAAAATGGCGCAAGCGATTGGCGTTGCTCACCACCGTGATGGATGAAGCGGCCATGGCAGCCCCCGCGATCATCGGATTGATGAGGATGCCCATCAGCGGATACAGGATACCCGCTGCAATGGGAATGCACAGAATGTTATACAGAAATGCACCCACCAGGTTTTGGTGGATATTGCGTACTGTGGCTTGAGAGAGTTGAATCGCATCTGCCACCGCATGTAACGAACCGTGCAAGAGAATGACGTCTGCACTTTCAATCGCGACGTCCGTACCCGATCCAATAGCAAATCCGAGATCCGAGCACGCCAACGCAGGGGCATCGTTGATGCCATCGCCCACCATTGCAACCACAGCACCTGCAGCCTGCAGGCGCTGAATCTCGGCGGCCTTGTCCGCAGGAAGAACCTCGGCAAGCACACTATCGACACCCACAGCGTCGGCCACTGCCTGGGCAGTCGCACGCCGATCGCCTGTCAGCATCATGACCCACAACCCAAGGCCACGCAGACGCTGGATTGCTGCCGCAGCGTCAGCCCGAACAGGATCCGAGACCGCGACCAGTCCCGCCGCCCGTCCGTCCAGCGCCAAAAACAGGCAGGTATGACCGGTACGACTTAACTCGGCTGCATCTGTCGCGAGGTCGCCCAGGTCTACGCCTTGTTCCTCCATCCATCTGGCACTGCCGAAGGTTGCACGCACTGTTTGGCCCTCTAAGCGTACCTGCCCTTCTACGCCGCGTCCTGGCAATGCCTGAAAGCCTTCGATCGCTGACAAAAGAAGCCCTTGATCCTTCGCACTGCTGAGGATGGCCCGTGCGATCGGGTGTTCGGATCCGACCTCTAGACTTGCCGCGATCGGCAACACGCTGTTCTCCCCACGCACAGCGGTCACGCAGGGACGACCGCTCGTGATAGTACCGGTCTTGTCCAGAACCACCGTGGTGAGCCGTCGTGCCTGCTGCAGTGCTTCCCCGTTACGCATCAAAATGCCGCACTCTGCCGCCCTGCCCACCCCCACCATAATCGAAATGGGTGTCGCAAGCCCTAAAGCACAGGGACACGCAATGACAAGCACTGTCATGCTCGCAACAATCGCATAACTGAAGCGTGGATCGGGGCCGAAATTGAACCAACACAAAAAGGTCAGTACCGCAAGGATCAATACGACCGGAACAAACACCGACGCCACCCGATCTACCAAGCGACCGATGGTCGGTTTCGATTGTTGTGCAGTGCGAACCATCTCGATGATATGCGCAAGAACGGTGTCACGGCCAATGCGCTGCGCCTCCATGAGAAAGGTGCCGGATTGGTTGATGGTGCCCCCGACGACGGGCTTTCCGTGGCTCTTCTCGACCGCAAAGGCTTCACCCGACAGCATGGATTCATCGACCGTAGAATGTCCTTCTAGGACGATGCCATCGACGGGGATGCGCTCGCCAGGACGCACGCGGAGGGTCTCTCCGAGTCCCACGTCTGCAATCGAGACATCAGATTCATGGCCATCCCGCACCACGCGGGCAGTACGGGGCTGTAGGTTGAGGAGGTTTCGGATCGATGCCGAGGTACGGTGCCGTGCACGACCCTCTAACCAAGCACCCAGGTTGAGGAAGGTGACAATGGTTACAGCGGCTTCAAAATAGACGTGTCGTGCGAGGGTTGGGATCGATTCGGGGAAAAGAACCACAGCCATCGAATAGAACCAGCCCGTTCCGACGCCGAGGGCGATCAGTACGTCCATGTTGGCGGTATGGTTCCTAAAGGCACGCCAAGCGCCCACGAAAAAGTGCTGGGCTGCGTATCCCAACACGAGCAGGGTCGCCAACCCTGCGACGAGCCAGAAGGGAGATTCGAGAGGGGGTGCCCAATCGGTCATCCCCAATATGAGTAAGGGGATGGCCAAAGCCCCACTCACCGCTGTTTTACGAAGCAGGCGAGCGGCATACAGGGCGTCTTGCTGATCTTTTTCGTTTTCGTCATCGAGGCCGCACAACTCAGCGGCATCGTAACCCGCCGAACGAACTGCCGCGACCAAGGTGGCGGCCGTCACCGTTCCAGTAACCACGGCCGTGTGCTCGACGAAACTCACAACAACGTTTTGCACACCGGGCACTGCCCGTAAAGCATCTTCCACCGAGGCTACGCATCCCGCGCACCCCATTCCAGCAATGGACAGTCGGATGGGAACAGGTGGGGTCGATGCTTCCATAAATGGGCGTTTATTAGTCAGCGTGGTGATGTTCGTCAGAGAGTTTCGTCGTCGTCGTCGTCTCTGCGTCTTTGCGCACTGGCGCATGAACCTCTACGGTTTTTCCACCCTGAAAATGCAGGAAAAGATCAACAGTGTCACCGACTTTGAGCGGGTGCGCTGCGCCGATCAGCATCAAGTGGTGGCCATTCGGTGCCAGCGAAACCTTACCGTTCGCTGGAATCGAAAGGCTGTCTTGGGCTTCCATGGAGGCTGTGCCGTTATGAATGCTCGTCTGGTGGATTTCCACCTGTTTGAAGGCGGGCGACGTGACTTTTTGGAGCACCTCAACGGTACTGTTGCTGTTCTTCAGCACCATGTAGGCCGCCAGTGCCTCTGCATGGGGAGGGGCTTCACGAACCCAAGGAGATTCGACCGTAACGTCTCCAAGGGCCAGCGATGACCAGGCGAGTGCAAGAAGGCTGAGTGCGAGGATAGAACGCATAGACATAGGTGTGACCTATTGTTTGGAGTGTGTTTCAAGGAAACTCCCATCCTGTTCAGGAGGGAGGGTGGCGCAAGTCTAACAAAACGTTTCTGGTAGAAAAACGCACATTTCCTATGGTCTTATAGGCTCTCTGGGTTCTGCTTGTTTACTTCGCGGACATCGTTTGGATGCGTTGTACCAGATCGTCTAGACGGTGTTCGAGGTTATCCAATCGACTGTTGACGGCATCCAACGAGGTTGTACCTGCTGCATTGCCCTGAGTAGGCATTCCGTTGAAGCCAGGGCCAGCACCCCATGGGCCGTAGCCCATTCCAGGCCCATTGCCCATCATGCCACCAGGCCCAGCGCCCATACCGCCCATGCCTTGACCAGGCCCAGCGCCCATGCCGCCCATGCCTTGACCAGGCCCAGCGCCCATACCGCCCATGCCTTGACCAGGCCCAGCGCCCATACCG
>CAIJYR010000192.1 GCA_903824965.1 uncultured Thiotrichales bacterium | reverse complement strand
GAATAGCGGCCATACCGGAGGCAGTTGCAACACAGGCTTCTCCCCCTTCCAGGCTTGCTAGACGTTCTTCGAAGGTGCGAACGGTGGGGTTGGTAAAACGGGAGTAGATGTTGCCTGGGGTAGTTCCTGCAAAGCGTGCGGCTGCTTCTGCTGCGTTGGCGAAAACATAGCTCGATGTGGCAAAAATTGGTTCTGATTGCTCGCCTTCTGAGGTACGTATTTGCCCTGCGTGTATGGCGCGGGTATCAAAACCGTCATCGAAATCGGATGGGTTGTGCATTGGTGCCTCTGTGTGTGCTGTTTCTGTTTTGGTTTTCAGTTTGCCCCTCTCCTGGAAGGAGAGGGGTTGGGGAGAGGTAGTTTTCTGGGTTTGATTTGATCTTGATTTGATCTTGATTTGATCTTGATTTGATCTTGATTTGATCTTGATTTGATCTTGATTTGATCTTGATCTTATAGATTGATCTTGATATTAATTACATAATAGATCACAAAGATAAAAGAGATAGAAAGCTCAACCCTCTCCCCCAGCCCCTCCCCCGAGTCTTCGGGGAAGGGGTTTAGTACGAAAACTGTTTATAAGCTGTCTGTAATGCACCCTTTGGTTTTGGCGATGATCTGTTGGCGATGTTTTTTTGCACGATCGGATCGAAGCACGGAAATATGTGCAAGGTATTCTGGTGTTACGTCGCCTGTCACATAATTTCCTGTAAAGCAAGAGGTGTCGAATTGTGTAATGCTAGGATTGCCTCGCCCCACGGCAGAGAGTAAGCCTTCGAGATCCTGGTACACCAACCAATCGGCTTGGATCAAAGCTGCCACCTCTTCTTCGGTGCGACCGTAGGCAACCAATTCTTCGGAAGAGGGCATATCGATGCCATAGACATTGGGATATCGTACAGGGGGTGCGGCAGAGGCAAAATAGACTTTACGGGCACCGGCATCCCGCGCCATTTGGATGATTTGTGCGCAGGTCGTTCCGCGCACAATAGAATCGTCTACCAAGAGGACATTTTTGCCTCGAAACTCAAGACCGATGGCATTGAGTTTCTGACGGACAGAACGGGATCGTTCGTCCTGTCCGGGCATGATAAAAGTACGCCCGATGTAGCGATTCTTGATAAAACCTTCCCGATAGACCAAGCCCAATTCGTATGCCAGTTGGAGTGCTGCTGTGCGGCTGGTATCGGGAATGGGAATGACGACATCGATGGCATGTTTCGGGTGTAGCTGAAGGATTTTTCGTGCGAGATTGACCCCCATGCGCAAGCGTGCTTTATACACCGAGATACCATCGATAATAGAATCCGGGCGTGCGAAATAGACATGCTCAAAAATACAAGGAGCAGTCACGGGATTGTCTGCGCATTGGTGTGCGTACAATGCGCCATCTGCCGTGATAAACACCGCTTCGCCGGGTTGTACATCACGCACGGTCTTGTAGCCCAGGGCATCAATGGCCACACTTTCAGAGGCCACGATCCATTCGATGCCTTCTGGGGTTGCACGTTGTCCAAACACCAACGGACGAATCCCATTGGGATCGCGAAAAGCCACGATTCCATAGCCTGTGATCAGGGCAACGACGGCGTAGGCACCTCGGATGCGACCATGAACACGCCGAACGGCATCGAACACATCCTGTTCGTTGATCCGTAGTTTGCCTCTGCCAGAGGCAAACAACTCGTGTGCAAAAATATTGAGCAAGACTTCGGAATCAGAATCTGTATTGAGATGGCGTAGATCATCCCGAAAAAGATCCCGCTTCAATTCTTCTACGTTGATAAGATTGCCATTGTGTGCCAAGGCGATGCCGTAGGGAGAATTGACATAAAATGGCTGTGCTTCTGCGGCGCTAGAACAGCCTGCCGTCGGATAGCGCACATGGCCGATGCCGAGTGTACCTCGCAACCGGATCATATGTCGGATGTGAAATACATCACGCGTCAGGCCGACATTTTTACGCAAAAACAAATGACCGTCTGCAGAGGTAGCAATACCCGCTGCGTCCTGCCCACGGTGCTGAAGGGTGATCAGTGCGTCATAGAGCAACTGATTCACGGGATGTCGAGCGACAATGCCAACGATACCACACATAAGAAGGGTGCCTTAGCCGCAAAAAGATCGGTTATGCAGTTCCACCGGAAGGAATTGACAGCTCCAGTGTGCCATGTCCTCGAATCGCTGGACGAGTTGTGACTCTTTCCACCAGGGGTCTTTTGGAAACGGTGTGAATCCGAGCAGAAACACCAAAGCCACGACCATGGCGATGCCGCGTGTTGCCCCAAAAATCATTCCCAACAGGCGATCGGTGCCCCCTAGGTCTGTCCGAGAGATCACGCTCACCAAAATACTGTAGGCGATCGCCATCAACAGCAACATCACGAAAAAGACAGCCGCGAATGCAGCAATTTTGCGCATGGAGGGAATGGCAATGTAGTCTTGTAAGAAAGGTTCAACCTTGTCACTGGTAGTATAGGCGATCGCCAAAGAAACGCCCAAGGTCGCGAGAGAAAGCACCTCCCGAACAAAGCCGCGCCAAAACCCAATAAGCGTAGAAAGACCAATGAATCCCAAAATGCCATAATCAAACCAATTCATTCGTTTTGTCCTAGGGGTACGGCAAGACCTGACCCATCAGGTGTGCCTCTCGCTCCAAACGACCCCGCAGGGCATCGACTTCTGCATGATCGGTGCTAGGGCCGACGCGTACCCGCCAGCGTTTGTTAGTGCCATCGTAAAGACTCTCCAGAAAAACTGGAAATCCTTTGCTGCGCAAGCTGTCTTGCAGTGCACGAGCACTCTCTTCACGGTTCAGACTGACAATCTGGATTACCCAGGCTGTGGCGGCGCTTGCACGGGCAGGCTGCGTAGCAGCAGACACAGGTTTGAGCGCCAACGGCGTCGGGGGCACAGGTTTGAGCGCCAACGGCGTCGGGGGCACAGGCTTGAGCACCAACGGCGTCGGAGGCACGGGTTTGGCCGCCGGCAGCATGGATTTGGCGACCAAGGGTGTGGGAGGCGCTATTTTTGTCGGTTGTTGAGGCTGTGCAGAGGCTTGCGTACCCAGAGCGGTGGCTGCAGAGGCGCTCGTCGCGAGTTGCAGCCGATTTCCATGCCGTATTACATGCAGGTAGACCTTGTGTTCAGGCCCATAGTAGATCAGTTCTTCGAGTGTTTTTTGTGCATTGCTTTTGATCCAGAGGCTCAGACCCTTTTGGATATGCTCTAGGGTTTTCGTCGGCTCGCCCAAGCGAAGCACAGCACGCACTTGATCGGCACCCAGGTTGGCCTTCGCAAATTCAGCGTATAAAGATGCCCCCGCGCCTACTTTGCCGTTGTAAACGCCGGTGTGGGCAGCAGGAGGCGTTGGTACTGGAACGGGTGCTGGGTTTTGCGTTGTGGCGGGCAGCGTTGGCGGAGGCGACGCAAGAGACAGAGCAGGATTGGGCGGCGTCGATGCCGCTGTTTGCGAAACTGATGCAGGCGCACCGCTCGTAGCATGATCCTCCACCAGAGCACTCGGATTGGGTATCGGCTGTGGGGGAGGCAACGGGTGTTCCTCCTTCTGGGAGGAAAAAAAGTGCCATTGTGGTTTGGCGGGAATGTTCGTTTTTTCCAAACGAGTTCCTGGGCCTGGTCGCATGTCCAACCACACGGGCAGCAACACCACCCCTAGGGCAACCAGGACGGTGGCACCCACCAATCGATGTTTAAGCCTGTTCTCCTCCACTGCCACCTCGGAGAAATAGAGAGACGCAAACCGGGCATTCCGAAGGAACACCACCACAGGATCACCCAAAAGGCACGATAGGATCACCCAAAAGGCACCACAGGATCACCCAAAAGCCGCAAAGATCTACCTGCTAATATACCATCACCGCAACGATCGCATGTATCAGCAAAGTCACTGTGACACCCATGACAATCGAGCGTGCAATCGCATAATTGACTGCAATCACTGACTTTTTACGCGAGAATCCAACACGAATCGCGATCCACGATCCACACGCACTGCTCAACAACACTTTGGCCAGTACCCACAGCACGTTGCGCCACGTTGCCGCAGGATCCCGTAACAAGACATGGAAGAAATTGTCTTGCCAGAGTTCGAAGGGTTGCTCATGAAACAGGAATTGCCAGGTTTTAAAGGAGGCCCATCCCGCAACCACGAGGGATGCACTGACCAACACGAGGGATCCGACCACAGTATTGATCAAGATCGCAGACGTTAGATAGGCACGTCCGGGGATGCGAAGATTCCGCATGGCCAGGAATTGTGCGGAGAGCACACGGTTGCCAACATCGGCCGTAATAATGGCATTGTTGCGTGCCACCATGAGCACGCACACGAGCAAAGGGACCGCGATGTAAAACTCAACAAAACCAAGACCTGCCAAGGATTCATCATGGATGAAGGATCGGATGGCGTCTCCGAGCAGTTCGTAGTTGAACCCAAACCAAAGGACGACAAAACCCACGATGGCGGCCCCAGAGAGGGTATACAGCAACATCATGGGCGATCCCCACAGGATCCAAAAGTATTCATGCAGGTAGCGAAAAAACCAGCGATGGGGGGAGTGTAGCTTGATGCGTCGTTCCCAACGGTTGGGTACGGAGGGTGTGGTTATCTGCCCACCGGTTTCTCTGGTGTCTTCGGTTTCTTTGGTTTCTTCTGTGTCTCCGACGGCTAACAAGGCATCGTTGATGGCCTCGCGGTCGAGGGGAAGCGGTCGCAGTGTCTGTGTCTGGCTGTCCAACAGGTAAACGGCATCCACCAAGGGGAGCAGATCGTCCACGTGGTGCGCAACGATGAGTGCAGGTCGACCCATGCGCCGACACAGATCGTGGATCAGGGTACCGAGGCGTTGTGCCGTGGCGGGATCGAGACCAGAATTCGGTTCATCAAACAGCAGCAGCGGACGATTGGCCAATAGGGTTCGTGCAATGGCCAAACGTTGGCGTTGGCCACCGCTTGCGGAGGCGATGCTTTGATGGGGATCAATGTCAACGAGTAGATCCAGGAGGTATTCCACCACGCCAGGATCGACGGGCTGTGCGTGATCCAATGCGATGTTCAAGTTTTCGAGGGCTGTCAAGTCGTCAAACAGGGCATAATTCTGGAACACCAGGCCACCAATGTCACAACGATCATGGGCGAGATCATGCACCATGCCGTTGTGCGTGATGCTGCCGGTCATCTGCCAGGGTTGGCCTTCGTCTTCGAGCAATCCGCTGAGCAGTTTGATGATGGTAGATTTTCCACTCCCGCTTGGCCCCACCAGCAAGATAATCTGACCGTCGGCCAAGGTAAAATGTGCGTCTTTGACGAGTATTTTTCCGGCGGGGGTCGTAATGGCGAGTGCGTCGACCGTGAGACCGGAGAGTGCAGGAGGGGTACTCATGGCGACACCCTTCTGAGGGCTGGCCCAGGGGGGAGATCACTGTTGGCCAACTCTTGTTCCTGTTGTGGACTTAGGAGCAGCACCAAAAAGCCTGGCTGACCGCGTACCATCATACGCAAAACGTAGGTGGCGAGGGGATTGTGATCCAGGCGATGGCGCAACCGCAACAGACGCACCGGCAAGACCCGCAGCAGGTGCTCTGCCTCTGCTGAGAAAGGTTGCAGGTTGAGAAATCTTTGATCGGTCAACAAGCGACCCAGCAACGGCAGTGTACGTGGGTCATCCAGAATGGCACTCCCCGTTGCTCGTGCAAGTACGGCACCGACGCTTACGGCTTCCCGGCTGGTCAGCAGGACGGGCAGACTTTCTGCCAATTGTGCACGCACCTTAGGATCGGCGAGGACTTCCGTGCTGAGTTCTATCAGTGCGTCTTCGTTGGCCTTCGATTGTCCACCGAAGAGGGATGCGGTGTAGACCTGGAGCTTATGGACAAAGCTTTGTTTGGCTTTTTCCACGAACACAGGGAGAATCCCATCCAGCATCTGGTTCATGGGGCGTCGATCAAACGTTTCTGAGGCACGCGTCAACACCTGATCGGTTGCAGGAGAAGTCCACGCCTGACGGATGGCACCACGCAAGATATCCTTGAAGATTGGCGCATAAGCCTGCGCAAAAAAGGAACTGTGAAAGAGCGTTTGGCCCAGGGACTCCCACTGTGCCACTACGGTGCCTGAGAGATTCCGCAGATCCTCCCGTTCAGTGGTCGGCACAATCGCCCACGGAACCCGCAAATCAGCCTGCAACAAGTAGGGACGTAACCCGGTCACAGCATCGCGACAGGGTTTCTCTGCGTACGCGAACAGGCCCAAGGCACCGCTAGAGGTCAAAAGTGCTTTGCCACACTGGTGTGGAAAAAGATCGCTCCCCAAGAGGAATACGGGCCCCTCGCCTCCACCGGCATTGATGCTGCCCAACGTGGTATAGGCGGCATCTGGGTGTTCAAGAGCATGTAACGGGAGAATCGTCAGGGCCGCCATGACGACACTGCCCATGATCACAGCACTCGCCAATGCCATCAAGCTACGATGGGGGTCAACACCGCTCCTGCTCACGGTGTACTCCAAGCGCCTTCGCTACGGGCAGCCAATCCCAAGTCGATGTCCTCAAGACCGCTCGTGATAAAGCGGTCAAAAACGGGCTTTAGGGTATCCATGATGTTTGCTTGGAGTTGTTCGGCTGTGGTGCGAAGCAGTTCTCGGAGCCGTGGTTGCAGACGACGTGGATCCATGATCACTCTTGTGTGGCGAATCAAAGGGGTAACATTGTTCAAATAATTCACGAACGCTACGGGCGGATGTGCCCAAGTGTCGGACAACCCGAATTTACCCAGAGAAGACGTGGTTTCATCAGTGTATTGCTTCACGCCTAGGATGTGTTTTGCAAGGCTTGGAAAGAGCGGGAAGGCTTCGTCTCGCAAGGGTTTTTCTGCACGCTGGAAGAGTTCTAACAAGGCGGGCTGTACCAGATACACATCGGGATCCGTATACCGCAAGCCCACGCAGAGAGAACGAAACGTAGCCGTTTCTGGTCGCCATGCGATATCGACCTGCCATCCTGCTTTTGCATCTAGGGTTTCCATGGTCGTGGTGGATTCGAGTACAAACCCGCGAAAGGCACGATCATAGCGGTCGCAGTCTTGTAGGAGGTTTTGTCTCACGAGGCTCAGAGAACGGTTGGCTGCCGTTCGCAGTGCGCGTACCGTAGACTCAGGGTCGAGGACTTGGGTGCGAAAGCGAGTCACTAAGTCTTCCACGATAGCTGTTTGTACCGATTGCAGCACGGATTCTGGACTATCGGATTTTTGGGTCTTTTCAGTGGCCAGATACCCTGCCGTAACCATCGCAGTGGCTACGGCCCGTGCCTGACCATAAGGGGGATGAGAAGACGAAAACAGCCGAGGTTCCAGAAAGAACACGTTATTTAGAAACGTTTCTTGACGTGTGGCCAAATCGGTGAACGTAGGTTGTAGATCGACGCGCAGATAGCCCGTTGCTAGATCCATCAGGCGCTGGTGATCCTCGGTTTGTGCCTCTTGGAGCGCATGCCGCAGTACCCTGTACTGTTCGGCATCCACTTGCTGTCGATGTATCCGTGCATCGTCTCCGTACCACACCACCCAGCGCATGGACGGAGCGGGTGGTGTGCTGCCCACGACCGCCTCCACGAGACCCATCGGATCGGTGGACCACCCACTGAGGAGTGTGACCAAGACCAGTATTCGAACGACCAGGGTGGGCCTTACCAAACTCATGATGTCTTGGATTCCATGGAACGTTCGATCTGTTCTTTGATGCGGTAAAGTCCACGGTTGTCGAATACACTCATCAGCAACGCATTGTCTGCCATCATATCATGCAAGTGGTTGCCACTCTCGCGGGGTGCGCCAGGGTAGCAAAAGCGCACGTAATGGAAAAAGAACCCATGTTTTTCAAATTCAATCGCCGAGATGTCACTGACTCGGATGGTTTGGTGGGCATGTCCCCCATGGAGTCCCAACAAAGTCACGAAGAACCCGAATAGGCCTCCTTTGGTTAAGTGCAGGGTATTGCCGTGTAATTCCAAACGTCCTCCGGTACCTTTGGCGACCAACACGGCGTGATGTCCGTGGTCGTGTCCGTGTCCGTGTTCGGCATGGGCCAAGGCACCTCGATCGGCATGAAGCGATGCGCCGTGTCCGTGATCGCCATGGCTTCCATGGGCGTGTTCCACCGGCACCTGGGGTGCGTCGTGGTGATCAACGGGCATCGATTCTGTATGTCGAGGATCGACGGGCACCGATTCTGCACGTGTATGATCGCGACGACCCCTGCGCATGGGATCGCTGTTCGGACGATCGGCATGTGCGAGACCCGCATACGTAGCATCCGAGGCAAGGGAGGGTCGGCGTACACGAGACCCAGAGTTTTCCACGGACATGCTCTCCGCAGGCTGAGACAACCCGCGCAACCATGCCACCAATCGATTCAAACTGCTTTTATGTGTTTTCTCCACGACCGCAACTCCCCGCCTCGATCGCTTGCGTACCCCAAGGGCAAACGGTAGCCGAAGCGATCAGTACCCATCTTATTGTTTGCCGTTGTTTGTCCGTTCCCACCAGGAGCCACACACGTGGTACCTTATCGTGGGACGATGATCTATTATAGCGTGGGTTGCCTGAAAGTAACGGCTTCTCTTTCCTACTCCCCCATTTTCCCCCCTATAGGGTTTTTCTGTTGCTTGGAGCTGCCATGGGTATTGTTCGCGAAGGTGGTTTGGTCACACTCAGTCGCATGCTTCCCAGGGGTTCGGGCTTGCGTGCTACGACGCGGGTGATGCTAGGTGTGGGGATCGGTGTTGCGATCCTGTTTGGTCTTTCTCGGTATTCGCACAGGACGGCAACGGCATCCACGCCCACGCTATCGCCTATAGTGATCGAGAGCAAGACGCTGATCGAACGGGACAAAGCACTGCTCATGACCACCGCCACGGAGCGCCTGGATGCGTTCCTGGATCCTCTGTTTTCGGACTTTCATGACCGTGTTCCCGCGTTTAGTGAGTGGGCTTTTGCTTGGCGTACCAGTTACTATCTCTTACGGGATGAAGTGATCGCAGTGGTTGCGTTGCCGTTCTCTCATCCATTCGATCCCGAGAAGCTTCTCACGACCTGGGACGAGTATATCGCCAGCCAGTTCGATCAGATTGTCCTCCAACCCTCGGGTGGCATTCCGGCGCTGCGGAGTGCGCACGAGCGTTGGGTAGTGGATATGCGTTCTATCACGGAGACGGTTGCAGTGGATACCCTGCGCACAGTGGCGCTGCTACGCGCCCAAACACAAACTCCCCCTCCCAGAGAGGCTGCGGGAATCACCACAGAAAAGATCGACATCTTAGCGAAACTTTCTGACACCCAAGGATCCAGCAGCATCAAAGGAAGCACACTTCGACCGATCATGACCAGGCTTGTCGTACGACCGCACATCGCGACCGCAGTGACTGCCGCCGGAAGTGCCATCGGTACGCAAGGAACCGCATGGGGGGGCGGGTTTCAACTGGTTGGCACCATTGCATCGTTCTTCATGGTGGACTATGGGATCAACAGAATCACCACGGCGCTCGGAGGATCAGAAGCGGCGTTGAGTGGAGAGATGTATCATTTGCTGGATCTTGAACACCAAGAGATGCGCAGCACGTGGCTTGCGGAGGCAGAGGCGCAAATCGATGCACGCCTTGCGCAAATCCGTCCCTTGCTTGACACCGATCGGACTACCCCCCTGCCAAACTTTGCTCCAGTGTATACAACACCTGAAACACCCCGGCCTGTCCTGGGTCAGTGAGTGCCGCCCCCATCCCTGCAAAATGCACATCGCAGTGGTGTACGATGATGGGTTCCATTTGTAGGCGGGTCTGCTCAAAATCCATAGATTCCCAGAGGATCCAACTTCCCCAAGCGAAGGTCTCATAGGCAACCCAACTGATGAGCGCACCGGAGATGTTGAACGGAATGAGGCCACTGCGCACCAGCAAAACCAGCGTAATCCAATAGACCAGGTATGACCCGTAATAGGCCCAAGCACCGCGACCTGTTTCAAAGATGTTGCGTCCGTCGCGTACCTGCAGGTCGCTGTAATTTGTTGCGACGGTTGGGTAGGCGTTGAACCGATCGACCAGACTCTTCCCGATATTTTCTGCGAGCACCTCACGGATAGGATCGGGTGCAGCCAAGGCCGTGATGGGTACCACGACAGACTTGCCCGCGAGGGGAATTTGTCCGGGGGGCAAACTTGCTAGGTATTTTTGCCATTTGACGAAGGACATCGAGCGGTGTTCTTGGAGATTTTGAAGGCCTACAGTGACCCTTGTTCCGTAGTCCTGGGCCACTTCACGACCAATGGCTTCTAGGGCACGCCGTGTTTCCATGGGGGTCAGCACCTTTTCTGCGAACTCACCCTCAAAGGTCTGGATCAGGATCTTGCGGGACTCATCCTGAAAGTTGCCTGACGTCAGCCCTCCGATCCAGCTCATGGCAAAGGTGTTGTAGGCGCGAATCCGTTCGATTTCACTGCGTCCGAAGGAGAGATACCAAGGCACAAAGATGGTCTGTACCCGTTGATCGAGGGTTCCCATCAGTGCTGCCACCCGCCGCTGTCCCAAGCCAACGGATTCCTGTCGTGCAGCAGCCAAGAGTGCAATGATATCGGCGTCCATGCCTGTGCTAAGTTTGGGCACCGCCGATGCAGGGGGGCGCTGCGCAGGCGGGTGGAGCGTTTCCACAGGACGAGACGGACCACGCGCCAGCACAAGTACCAGGATGAGCAAGGCGAGCGCGACCACCCAGACAGGATGCCGCCAAGAAGACCAAGCGGCAAAACGCAGTTTGAGTGCTGTGACCCGTGCGTAAAAGCGTCTACGCTGTCTCACGAGCCACGTATGCACCCATCCGCCCAAGGAGCGTATTCCTTTGCTGACCCAGCGAGAAAAAGGGGTCATTTAGAGGGTGACGTCGTTGGAGTCGGACTGACCCGACAAGCGGCCACGGATATGAGACCAGGACATCCCCAACGCCAAGATGCTCCCTGTCAGCACCAAAATGACCGTCACCCAGGTTTGGAAGGTGAGGGTCTGTAAATAGCCATAGTCCAGCAGTGTCCAAATGCTGGTGATGCAGAAAACCGCTGCAGCGAACATGCCACTGCTTCGCAGTGAACGCATGCTGGCGTAATAGAAGGTCATATTCACAACGACCAACAGGATGCCCACCAACGCTTTCAATGACCAGCGATGGTCAGAGAGATCTACAAGCCAGTGGACATAGGAGCTGCCACTTGGATTGTAGGTGGCCAGCACCGCAAACAGAGCACCCAGCCAACGTACAGCCAGGCTCGGAACACCAAAGGCCGGTCCGCTCACCGCTAGCCCCCACTATCCTCGGTACCAAGACACTCCAGAAGGGGTCTTGTCAGTACCACAACCCATACACGACCCTTTCCGGTGTTCGACATCAGCGCATCGGACAACGGACAGGCCACCCTGCGACCTAGGCCGCCCCAGTATACTCCCTCTTTGCTCATCTGATTCCCCCCCGTACAGCAATCGTCAATCCAACGGAGAATGGTACTACAAACCACAGATCTGTAGCGTGCATACTAAGCCTTCCGAGTGGCTTTTGGAAAGTGGGTAAGATAGCGTAGAATGCCTTCTGCGTCTCTAGGGCGGCCCCTTTCTGCAACGGTGCCTGAGTCCACGCGATTCAAGAGGTATTTCCCGCCAATGGCAATGGTATTTACCGACTTCACGCCTCGTCGCTACCTGATACACTGGCTTTCGAGTGCGGCCCTGGTCTTGATGACCTACAACCCCTTTGGGCACTCGTATTATCATTGGGTGATGGCCGGAGGGGGTTCGACCGTCTTCAAAGTTCTGATGGGATTATTATTGTTTTTTGTGCAGACCTTTACGCTGTGGTGGATCATCTCGTCGGTTGGGCGAATCGGGATCGCGGTGGGTGCGCTGATCTGGGGGCTGACTTCGTATGAGTTTCTCCAGTGGTTCCCGACCGAGTCGATCCTGATCAAGCACCTGATCATTCAGTTGTTGTTGGCCACGATGCTCGCGATTGGTCTTTCTTGGCCACACCTTCGTACACGGCTCACGGGCCAAATCGAGAAACGCTACCTGCTGTACCAAGGGAAAGCAGAGAAAAAGAAGAGAAAGTATGCTGCGCTCCGTGCGGCACGACGTGCCGAGCAGCGTGCGCGTGCGGCGGCTGCTCGTGCGGCGGCAGCCCAAGCAGCGGCGGCGCGTACTGCGGCTGCGGCTCGTGCAGCTGCGCGAGCACCCGCCATGCAAGCTCCTATTGGGAGTCCCCCGATTAGGCGTCCTCCTGTCCTCTAACCGTAGAGAGTACCTTATGCTAAACCCCTTTCGTTGCCTGATGGGGGCTGTTCTTCTGATGGTGCTCGATACGGCCCTCGGAGGCGGCGCCCTGCCCCCAGAACGCTCCAATGGTGAAGTCATGTATGTGACTGGTTCGACCCTCATGACTGCCTATACAACTGCAGTGATGGAACACATAGGGAAGAACGCAGGATTGCCGAACCCTATGATTTCTTCTGGAGGTTCTGGCCGAGGGATCGCTTTGTTCTGTTCGGGGGTTGGGCTAAATACGCCGGACATTGTGGCAGTCTCGCGCAACATCCGCAGCACGGAGATTGATGACTGCCAGAACCATGGTGTTACGGAGATCATCGAGATTCAGATTGGCTACGATGCAGCGGGCATTGTCTCGCGTCATGATGATCAGGATTATCCGTTGACGGTCGGATCGATGTACCGTGCCATCGCAGCAGAACTGCCTACGGCACAGGGTGATTTTGCGCCTAACCATTATCGGCATTGGCACGACGTCGATCCGAGTCTTCCCGACACGGAGATCCGTTTCATTGTTCCTGCCCCTAGCCTGGGTGGTCGCACTTTTCTGGAGGACAGGATGTTGCAAAGCGCCTGCCGCAGCATTCCAGAGGTAGCCGCTATTTTCGACGCCGAGGAGCGTGTAAAACAATGTGTCTCTCTGCGGAAGGACGGGCGCATCCTAGAAGTGGATGCACCGTATGCCGAAAATGTTGTGAAGGCTCTTGCGTCCTCGCCAGCGGGGACACTTGCAAACATTCCTCTGCGTTTTGTGGTTGAGCACCAAGAGTTTATGAAAGTGCAGCCGTTTGATGGTGTGATTCCGGAGTATGAAACTGTGTCTAATCGACAATATGGTTTCATCCGACCGTTGTATTTTTTGATCAAAAAGGCGCATGTGAAGAATTATGCGGGCAAGGGATTGGTCGACGGTTTGCGTGAATTCATCACGGAGGCAACTCGTGAGTCTACGATCGGGCCAAGCGGCTATTTGACGAAACTGGGTCTTTTCCCAATGGATGAGAAGAATCGCACAGAGATTCGCAATAGCAGCTTACGGCTGCGTGTGCTCAACTGATGACTCCTGAAGAGCGTAAAAACGACATGCCTACGAACCCATTGAATTGCCGTTGTGCCTCCTTCTTGCTGATACTGATGCTGCTTTCCGTGCCCGTGGCGGGTATGTGTGCAAGTGCTTTCCAAAACACGGAGGGGAAAGGAGATGCCAATAACGCTCCTGTTCTGCCTGTTGATTTGATCGAGGATCGGCCGACTGCTCTTGGTAGTGTATTGGAGCATTCGACGGGAGCAATCGTATGGATATGGGACGCATTGCGTGACCATGTGTTCTCATGGATTACGCCCCCTACCCCGAGCAGCTTGACGCATTCTGTCTCCAAACAGGATGCTGTACAGCTGTTCAAGTTGTTGGGCAATACTGGCTATGCGCTCAAGGAAATCCGCACGGATGTGGGCATCATTCCGAATTTGAGTTTTAAATTTGGTCAATCGTATGAGCTCAGTGATGCGGACTATGAGTACCTTGAATCCCAATTAGAGGAGTGGGAACGCAAAAGTCCGGGTATGTATGATGCGCTGCAGCGGAAAATCATCCACACCATTGTGGCGGTCAACCTTGGGGGGGAGTACCAGGTGTCCAGCCTGAATGTTTCGCTCTTGCCCTTACCCGGGGTAGAGTTCACCATGTCGACGAAGAAAAGAACCCTTGGAGGAGATGCGGGTGCGCTGCTGCGTGCCATTCAACGCGTCGATCATGATGTGCGTGACCTCAGCAAGGATCGCAAAAATTAGCGCACGCACCTCGTTTCCCCGATTGTGGAGGGAGCGTGCGTGGACTTGGCTCCGGGCTGTGTTAATCGGTGTGCTTGCTTTTGGGCTGTTGGGGAGTGTCTTTTGGGGGGTGGGTGAGCTTGTGCGGCGGCTCGATAGGCTGGAAGCAGCCAACCGTGCGATGTATGAACCGATGTATGCGCAATGGGTGCAGAGGGATCGGGTGTTGCGGAATGCACAACCTGTGGTAGGGTGTTCGTGTGCTGAACCCATCCGGCATAATCGTCTTGCATGGGCGGTACTGCAGTTGCGTATTGCGCTTCCGACCCACCTGCCTTTTGGGTCTGAATTGGCGCTGGTGCGTCAACTCAGCCGTGAGGAAGAGGGGTTGTCTGTGGTGTTGGGGACGCTTGACCCCCATGCAGCCGTCGGGGTTGCTACGCTCTCCGAGTTGCGAGACAGTTTCGGGATTTTGTTGCTCCCGAAGCTTCAACCCCTGCTAGAGGGAACGGGTAGCGGTTGGTTCAGTTGGATGGTCAGTGCGGTGGCACCCTCCCCGTGGATCGTCAAGAGCAACCAACGGAGGGCGTTGGTGGTAACTGCACTGGATCGACTCACCGCAGATGATTTGCGTGGTGCTGTGGATCAACTCACACAACTGGATGGTTCTGCGGCCGATCTGGTGGTGCACTGGCTGCAGGAGGCCAAGGCACGCTTGGCTGTGGATTCGGCAGATCATGATTTGTCTGGAATGGTGGTGGAATTGTTGGGGCATGCACCGTAATATATCGGCTGATTCCACAGGGGGCTTGTGAAAGTGGGCCTGGACTTGACCAGCCTGAGGGCGCTTCCGAGTGATGGGTGTGTGAAAACTTAATCGCTCCCCTTAAGGGGGCGGCTTGCAGCAAACAAACGGGGATAATCCTGATGAAACGTACGATGCTGATTCTTCTTGCCTTTTCTTTTGTCCTCGCTGGATCTGGCGCTACCATGGCCGACCCGATCCCCTCCTTGGCACCGCAATCGATTCCGCCCGATGCCATGAGAGCCATTGATGCGGTGAACCAGGCGACGGAGGGGAGTGAGGCACCTGTGTTCGATGGTCGCTCGTTGTCCATTGGGCTGGGTGTATTGGCAGGGGTGTTGGTCTACAACATGCTGCCAAGTGGTATGTTGATGGGTAGGGCGGTGCCCGTAGCGGCCGGTGCGATGGGACGGATTGGCTCTGCGGTGGCCACTGCGCGTGCGACCACTCAACTGCCCATGATGACGAGTGCGGTGGTGGGCGGACTGGTGGGCGATTATAGCTATCGTAAGAACAACCGTATTCCGAGTGTCCCTCCTGAAATCGCAGGACGCGTTAGACCCTAAACGATTAAGAGCCCGGCCTCTACGCAGGGTTCTTTTCAGGGCTGTGATGGGTTTGAACAGGTTTGCGTCCTCCCATCACCCCTGTCGATACTGTAGCCCCCGCCCCAGCGATTGGGAGCGGGTTTTTTCTGTATTGCGAAGTATGGATTGGCATGTTATCAACGACAAACTAGAATCTGCATCTTAAAAACTTTTGGAAAACAATATGATCAAGAAACTTCTGGTCGTCCTCATGGTGGCGTACTGGTTCGCCACGCCCCAAGTCAGGGCCATTGAACTCGGTGATAACGTTACGCTACGGGGTTTTGGTACCGTGGGCCTTGTCCACAGCGACACCAGAGATGCGGACTTTCTGCCCAATTATATCTTTACCGCTAAGGGGGTTGGCCAGACGGAGTCGACTGCTTACGTGACCGATACCAAAGCGGGTTTGCAGTTGGATTGGAAGGCGATGCCAAGGCTGACTCTCACCGGTCAGGTGCTCTCCAAACAGGCATGGGATAACACTTACAAACCGGAACTCGAATGGGCCTACGCGAAATTCGCGATTACGCCAAGCCTTGACCTGCGCATGGGTCGCATCCGTCCAGCGATTTACAT
Source organism: uncultured Thiotrichales bacterium (assembly GCA_903824965.1). Classification (GTDB taxonomy): domain Bacteria; phylum Pseudomonadota; class Gammaproteobacteria; order CAIRSR01; family CAIRSR01; genus CAIRSR01. Next base: position 1,291 of record CAIJYR010000192.1, on the reverse strand, counting down.
GTTGTCGGATTATCTCGATGTGAACTACGCGAATACCTGGGTTCGCCCACCGCCTGAATTCTATGCGGTTGCACCCATTACGCGGATGGAAGGTGCGGATCTGCTCTGGCGTCCTTCGTTCGGTAATGTCTCTATGCTGGTACAACCCTACTTTGGACAAACAAAACTCGATCTTCCTGGTTCCGGAAACAATGACTACCTCAAGGGGAGAAGGATCGAGGGCCTGAATCTCAGTGCCTCAAAAGGGGACTTTACCATGCGCCTTGGCTATATCCAAGGCATGTTAACGGTACGGGCAGCGAATCTCGACAGCGGAATCGCGGGCCTGAACTTCATTTGCAGCACTTTTCACGACGCAGGTGCCTGCCAGGAAGCTGACGCATTGGCACCGTACGACAGAGATGCAAGTTTCTCTTCGATTGGCGGTACTTATGATAACGGCGACTACATCGTTTCCGGCGAACTCGGCAAGCGATCCACAAAGATGTTTGTCTCGGACGCAACCTCTTGGTATGTCACGGCTGGTAAACGCATAGAGCAATGGACGCCTTATATCACCTATGCGAGTTTCAAGAACGATAGCGCCGTTCAATTTACCGGAGGAACCTTTGCCGGTATTCCAAACCAGTTACCTTCAACCAATGGGATTGTCACTCAAATTATGCGGAACAATCCGATGGATGAGCATACCGTGACGTTGGGTGTTCGCTACGATGTGATGAAAAATGTTGCGATCAAGGCGCAATGGGATCATGTTGCTACCAAAACCAAGCAGGGAACGACGGGCACCGGCAAGGGCATGTTCGTTGGATCAGATACATTTAATAACAATTCCAACAATGTGGATCTGGTCAGCGTTTCTGTTGACTTTGTGTTCTAGAGGAAAAGAAAATGGGAAACCTGAAGACATTGATAATACCCTACGTCCTTCTTTTGAGTGCGTGTATCTTGCTCATGGGTGTGGCTCGTGCCGATGTAGTTGTGATTGTGAGTGCCAAATCTGCGGTTGGCACCATGAGCAAGGAACAGGTTGCGGACATTTTTCTGGGCAAGACGAACACGTATGCTGACAGCAGTCGAGCTGAACCGATTGATCAAAAATCAGATGCCCCGCAGCATGACGAATTTTATACGAATATTGTTGGAAAGAGTGGTTCGCAGCTAAAGGCGTATTGGGCGAGGCAGGTGTTTTCCGGTAAAGGCACGCCACCGAAAGAAGTGTCAAGTCCTGAAGATGTCAAGAAGATAGTGGCTGACAATCCGAGTATGATTGGCTATGTTGATCGGGGTG
>CAIJYR010000191.1 GCA_903824965.1 uncultured Thiotrichales bacterium | reverse complement strand
TGAAGCCGCCCAACGTCTCAACGAGACCAGGACAGAACTCTTTCAATTTATTCACAAAACCCAACAACGCGCCGCCTGAGCAACACCTCACAGACCACCTTCGTTCAGGCTCATGTCAGGATTGGAAAATACTGAGGAGGACTACTCTGAGATGACTACCACACGAGTCATTTTTGCACTCTTTTTGATGGTACTGCTGATCATTCTTGGGTTGTTTGGTCTTGTACGTCCAAAGCCTGCTACGATCAGCCCGCCGCCAAAGACAATCTATGAACACATCGTTGTGAGTGTGCCCGGGCCGCATAACCTTTCCTATCTGCCGATTGACTTGATTCCCGTCATCGGTGCCGACAAAACAGAGGCCGTACACTTACAGATACTCCATACCGGCGGCGGTGCCGTCGCGATGAACAATATGATCAAGCACGATGCCGATTTTGCGGTTGCCGGTGTTCCTGCGGCCATGTCGTTGCGATCCAATGGCGGTGACGTAGTGGTGATCGCACCAGTTGATGATGCACCGTTGTTCGTACTGATGGTACGGAAAGATCTACAAGATCAAGTCAAACGCATAGCCGATCTCAAAGGCAAGGTTATCGGGGTCAATACCAGCACCAAAGCCAGCAAAACCACCTCCCAGCAACTCGCAGAACTCTTACTCCACTCCGATGGGGTAGCCATGGATGCCGTTCGTATCGTACCTGCGGGACAAAGCTGGATTGAACAATCTTCGCTGATCCTGTCCGGTCAGGTGGATGCCATCCTGGGTGATGAACCGTTTGCCTCACGCCTACTCGCAGATCACCAGGTTTTCTTCCTCGCACACCTCGCACAACCAGAGACAGTGCCCGGCATTCCAGGCACCCGCTTTCTACATGCAGCACTAGAAACACGTAGCGATATCATCGAGAAAGCACCTGCAGAAGTCGAGAAAATGGTGCGAATGCTCAAACAGAGCCTCGTATGGATCACCCACCACACCCCAGAACAGGTGGCCGATGCCCTCGGGATCACGGCACCCGAGGAACGCAATGCGTTGGTATTGTCGCTCCAAAAGTACCCACAAGCCTTTAGTCGTGAGGGCGTGTTTTCCACAAAACAACTGAAAGAAACCGAAGTCTTCTTCCACGCAGGCATTGATCCCGACTCTCCAGGACAATCGCTACACATTGAGCAGATGGTAAACGACCGATGGGCGGGGCGCGTGGAGTGATTATCCGCCACTCCATTGGCCATCAGGCGGCTGTTCGGATTGTCGTCAGCCTCAGCCTGCTGGTTGCTTTGATTAGCAGCACTGCAATTGGCATTTATTGGTTCGTACTGAACAACGCGATACAGCAACGTTCCGAAGAGTTGTCCCATTTCTATGCGGCTCGTCTTGCCCAAATCGAACGAGATTGGGATATCCGCGCACGCGATCTTAAGGTGCGCATCGAAGTCACCCGCCTTCTGGAAAGTCCTGCCACGGCAGCGATCCATCTTGCAGCTTTTATGACGATGCAGGGTGCTGATCGTTCCTTTCAGTATTTCATTATTCAATCAGCAGATGGTAAAAAGCAATTTGAATTTGGCAAAGACCTGAGCCTTACAACGATTCCCTTGTCTGCGGGGGATGGTATTGGCTATTACTGGAATCCTGAGAACCGACAACTCTATCGTGTGTTTCAGAATCCGATCTGGATCGGCACGATGGAGATGGGACGGTTTGCCGTCTTTTTCCAGATGGACAACGCTCTGCTGTACCAGATGAGCACACCGGGGCTTACACTCAGGCTTTTGTACGACCATGAACGAATAGCCAGTTCTATCGGTCAACGTGACCTCGAAGGGTACCATGACCAGGAAGAGAAACAATCGATACAATCCCTCCCTTGGAGTGCTCAAGCAAACGATCCCGTGCGCTTGATCATAGATGCGCCTCTTGCCACTCTGTTTTCGAAGACCGAACTCGTAACAAGCATCGGTATCATTCCCGCCCTGGATGGCCTGGTGCTGTGGTTCACCGTAGGCTTGTGGTTGATGCGCCAAACGCGGCGGATTCGCCATCTTGGTGAGGCAGTCGCGCTCTATACCACCGATCAGCACAACAGTGCTGCCCTGACGACTACGCTTGCACGCGCTGCTTCCTGTCGGCAAGATGAAATCCAAGAGGTTGCTACATCCCTGGAAGCGATGGTACTGACCATTGCAGCACGCGAACAGGCACAAGCAGAATCCGACCGACGACTTCACCTTGCCGAATCCATAGGCCGAATGAAGTCAGAGTTCCTAGCGAACATGAGTCGTAACTGCTCAGGAGTGGGTAAAGTATAGTGTTTTTCCTGGCGGCGATGGTGAAATTGTGAGATAAAGACGGACATGGAGACACTCCCTGATCTGAGCCGACTAGATGCTGCGGAGAAAGATGCCTTGATCAGGGAGTT
>CAIJYR010000190.1 GCA_903824965.1 uncultured Thiotrichales bacterium | reverse complement strand
CCCCATCGGCAACCAATAGATTGATTACTATAAGGCTACATTAATCCATTACCTCTTGGAAGGATTCTGATGGTGGTCATAGGTGGCAACTTGGGTTACGTATGGTCTTTTAGAATCCACCTGCATTATACTCTGCCCAGTCAGTTTTCTTTGCAAGGCTTGCAGAGAAGATTGGCCTTTTGCCCATGCTGCTGCGTAGGCGCTTGATTTTCTTCGGAGGATGAGGTACGTGTTCAGTAAGCGGATGATCATTGAGGATTTTGACCCTGAACTCTGGGGTGCCATTCAGCGTGAAATACAACGTCAAGAAGAGCACATTGAACTCATTGCGTCAGAAAACTACGCGAGTCCACGCGTGTTGGCGGCGCAAGGGTCGGTACTGACCAATAAGTACGCAGAGGGTTATCCGGGCAAACGGTATTACGGTGGTTGTGAACAGGTGGATGTTGCCGAGCAGCTTGCCATCGAACGGGCGAAGACGCTTTTTGGTGCAGCCTATGCCAACGTCCAACCCCATTCTGGATCGCAAGCCAATGCAGCGGCTTATATGGCGCTCCTCCAACCTGGAGATACCCTTCTGGGCATGGCGTTGGATTCTGGTGGGCACCTGACCCACGGGGCAAAACCCAATTTTTCGGGAAAGATGTACAAAGCATTCCAGTACGGTGTGTGTGCTAGCACGGGACTCATTGACTACGATCAAGTAGAACGCTTGGCCCATGAGCACAAACCCAAGCTCATTGTGGCGGGTTTTTCGGCCTATTCTCGGTTTGTGGATTGGGCGCGTTTCCGTGCCATCGCTGATCAGGTGGGTGCGTATTTGTTGGCAGACATGGCCCATGTAGCGGGACTCGTGGCGGTTGGGTTATATCCAAGTCCGGTCAATGTCGCTGACGTGACCACGACCACGACCCACAAAACCTTGCGCGGCCCGCGTGGTGGCATGATTTTGGCGCGATCCAACCCTGACCTTGAAAAACGGTTGTCCTCGCTTGTGTTCCCTGGAATCCAAGGGGGGCCGTTGATGCACGTCATTGCAGCTAAGGCAGTGGCCCTCAAGGAGGCGTTGGAACCTGCGTTTCGTGACTACCAGATCAAGGTTCTTGAGAACGCAAAAACCATGGCGTCGGTTCTACTCGAACGTGGCTATCAGATTGTGTCAGGAGGCACGGACAACCATTTGTTTCTGGTGGATCTCATTCAAAAGGGAATTACCGGTAAGGCTGCCGATGCTGCCTTGGCGGGTGCTTATATTACCGTGAATAAAAATGCGGTACCGAATGATCCCCAGTCTCCCTTTGTGACCAGTGGCATTCGTCTTGGCACACCGGCGATAACCACGCGCGGTTTTGGAGCGTCTGAGGCGCGGATGCTTGCTGGTTGGATTGCCGATCTGTTAGACGATGTCAAAAACACTGCGCGTCAAGAGCAGATCAGAACCAAAGTGCTCGAACTCTGTGCACGTTTTCCTGTGTACGAACACTGATTACACCGCTACAGACCGCAGTTTCGGAGTCGGAGGAGGTTATCCTATCGGTAGTGCTATTCTGACGAAAGTTCCCATCTCCCATCGAGTAAGCCCCTCTCCACCATCCTTCTGGGAGGGGCTTTGTCCAAAAAGCCAAGCTCATTCTTACAGTGCGCTTGCGACATCCCAAAACCTGACAAGAGGTATCCCATGTTACAAGACATGAAAATAGGTGTTCGATTGTGGAGTGGGTTCGGCCTGGTACTGCTGATGCTGGCCTTGATAGCGGGGATTGGAATCAAGGGTCTTATCAAAGTCGATGATGGGTTTGAAATAGTCCTCCATGAACAGTATCAGAAAGTTGTGCTGGCCACTGCCATGGATGACGCTCTGGCTGTCATTTCAAGTGAATCTAGAAATATTCTTCTCGTCAAGAATCCAGAGAAAGCAAAATCAGATGTTGATGCTATTCTAACAGCGCGTCGTATCATCCTTGACAAAATCGATGCACTCGCACCACTTGTCAAAACAGAACAAGGCAAGCGACTATTGAGTACCATTGAGGACGGACAGAAGAAATACTTTGCAGCCCATGATCGGTTCTTGGACATGGTCAAGAATGGTCGCTGGGACGATGGAATACAAATATTGTTTCATGAAGTATTCGCTTCACAAGCGATCTGTGAAGCCAATGTAAAAGAACTCATTGCCTACCAAGAAAAATTAATGAAAGGGGCAAGCACTGACGCAAGAGAGACCCTGAATCGTGACGTGATGCTGCTTCTGATCATCGCAGGTATGGCACTCATGCTGTCCACCGCTTTTGTACTATGGATTGGAGGGAGTATTACCAGATCGTTGGAGAACGCAGCAAAGTGTATTGCACGGATCAGCCATGGCGATGTCCCAGACCCCATTCACGAGCCCTGGGCAGGGGAATTCGACAAGATCAGGGAGAGTCTCAATACGGCGAGTACAGCTATCCGCACCCTCATTCAGGAGATACGTGTTCTTGGGCAAGCGGGTGTCGAGGGACGGTTGGCGGTGCGTGCGAATACTGCCAAGCACCAGGGTGATTATCGAAACATTTTAGAGATGTTCAACGCTACGTTAGATACGATTACGCATCCCGTAGAGGACGTCGTGCATGTGATGACGGCTCTGGAGAACGGCGATTTAAGCCAGCAAGTGAGCACGCAATACAAAGGGATGATGGGGCAATTGTGCAGTTCCGTGAATAATACCATTGGTCAAATCAGAACCGTCATCGAAGATATACAATTCATCGCGTTGTCGGCGGGGCAGGGTGATTTTAGCGTCAGGTTAGAGGCGGGCGACAAAAAAGGCTATCACCAGACGTTGTCCGAATTGCTCAACCAACTTACGCATGTTACAGAGGATGGGTTGTTGGATGTGATTCGTGTTGCCAGTGCGCTCGCGCATGGAGACCTTACCGAAACCATCGATAAAAATTATCCTGGTTTGTTCGGGCAGGTGCAATCGGGTCTCAACGCCACGATAGAAAAGCTTAGAGCACTGGTCAACGCGATCAAAGAGGCAACGGACAGCATCCACACGGCTTCTGGAGAACTGTCCACAGGCAACACGGATCTGTCGGAGCGTACTTCGGAACAAGCCTCAGCCTTGGAAGAAACCGCCGCAAGCGTGGAACAACTGACCTCTACCGTACAGCAAAACGCCGAAAATGCGAGAAACGCCAATCAACTCTCGATTCATTCTTCCAGCGTGGCTGAGCAGGGGGGAGCTGTGGTCAATGAAGTCATCCATACGATGGACTCGATCCAGCATTCTGCACGAAAAATTGTAGATATCATTTCTGTCATTGATGGCATTGCTTTCCAGACCAATATCCTTGCCTTAAACGCTGCAGTGGAAGCCGCCCGTGCTGGCGAACAGGGGCGCGGGTTTGCTGTGGTCGCAACCGAGGTGCGCAGTCTTGCACAACGTTCCGCAACAGCAGCAAAAGAGATTCAAGTATTGATCAAGGAATCGGTCAGCAACGTAGATGCAGGTACCCGATTGGTTGGTGAGGCGGGCAAGACCATGACGGGCATCATCACTTCCATCAACCGCGTAACTGGGATCATGCAAGAAATCTCAGCGGCTGCGACAGAACAAAGCAAAGGCATTGAGCAAGTCAATCAGGCCATTGTACAAATTGAAGACGTTACCCACCGGAATGCAGCACTCGTAGAGGAGGCTGCGGCCGCCACTGAGTCCCTCAAAGATCAGGCCAATGCGTTGGCCACTTCGGTAGGAACCTTCAAACTGCAAAGCGGCGCTAGAAACTCAACCAAAACCGCAGCACTGCTCAGTGCTCCTACCAAGACGGAGACCTCTCACTTCGATGATGCGATCGCTGCACACATCAAATGGAAGATTCGTCTTAACCAATTCATCGATGGCACCAGCACTGAAAAACTGGAAAGCGATACGGTATGCAAAGATAACCTGTGCATTCTAGGAAAATGGATCTACGGGGATGGAAAGAAATACCATGAGATTCATCATTATACAGATTTGGTTGCAAAACATGCCAACTTCCATCGCTGTGCTGGCAGTGTTGTCCAGAAGGTCGAATCTCGCGACAAACTGGGCGCCCTGTCTATTCTAAAAGGAGATTTTTCAGTTGCGGCAAAGGAAACGGTGACAACCTTGATGAACCTGAAGAGATATCTGCAAAATCGGGATCATGCGTAATGGTGTTGTTTGCGATGTAAGATGCTGACTTTCAGCTTGCCCCTTCCCTGAAAGGGGAGGGGTTGGGGAGGGGTAGGGGGCTGGTTTTGACTTGTTTGATTTGTCTTTAATGGCGCCGAGTCGTGACCCAAGATCAAGATTAAGATCAAATAGATCAAGACTAAAATCAAGTAGATCAAGATCAAGATCAAGATCAAGATCAAGTAGATCAAGTAGATCAAGATCAAGTAGATCAAGATCAAACCAAGATCAAGTAGATCAAGATCAAGTAGATCAAGATCAAACCAAGATCAAACCAAGATCAAACCAAGATCAAAATCCCCCATCCCCCAGCCCCTTTCCCACGGGAAGGGGTTTATCAAAGGCTAAAAGGCGGTCAGCCCTACAGCACGGCGCGTGGATACGATCCAAGCACTTTCAAGAAATTCGACTCTTTGGCCATCTCCGCGAGTGCCGTGGCAACCGCTGTATCTCGCTGGTGCCCTTCCATATCGATGAAAAAAACGTATTCCCAAACCCCTTGGCGAGAGGGTCTGGACTCAATGCGTGTCATACTGACCCCATGACGTGCAAGGGGAGCAAGCAGGGCAACCAACGCACCCGTGCGGTTCCGGGCCGAAACGAGGATCGAGGTTTTATCTCCTCCGCTGGCTGCGCTTTCCTGGTTGCCAATAATCAGAAAGCGAGTGGTATTGTCTGGTTCATCCTCAATGTTTTCGGCGAGAATGGGCATTTTGTAGAGTTCTGCAGCCGCTACCGATGCAATACCCGCCGATCTTGGCTCAGACCGAGCACGACGCACTCCCTCCGTGTTGCTACTCACAGCGCAACGCTCCGCATCTGGTAAGTGGCGCCCCAACCATTCCCTACACTGTGCCAACGTCTGCTGATGGGCGTATATCCGTCGTACCTCCTTCCTCTCCGGCACCGCACCGATTAATTGGTGCTGGATACGTAGATGCACTTCTCCACATATCTTCAGGACAGACCGCATGAACATGTCCTGCGTATGCGTGATCACCCCTTCTGTGGAGTTCTCAACAGGCACCACACCGAAATGAGCCACGCCGGATTCTACTTCTCGGAAGATTTCATCAATGCCCCCAAGGGGTACCGTGGAGACAGCGTTTCCAAAATGCTTCACGGCCGCCTCTTGGGTGAAACTCCCAGGTGGCCCCAAAAAGGCAATCTTCTTTGGATGTTGCAGTGCTAAACATGCCGACATGATTTCTCGAAACAGCCTGACCATCACGGCTTCCGAAAGAGGGCCCGTATTTCGAGCCATCACGCGGCGCAAAACCTCGGCCTCCCGCTCTGGACGATAAAAATCAACCACCGCCCCCGCAGCACGCTTCACACGCGCTACTTCTTCGGCACAAACAGCGCGTTCGCTAATCAACTTTTGGATCTGCTCGTCAATGATATCAATGCGAGCACGGATCCCCGTCAGTTGGGTTTCTTCGTTCATGCACTTTTAAATCGAGGGAATGATCCGCACTGCCAAGACGCCGCTGATGGCGGAAATCTCCGCAACCACAGAATCGGGAATCTCGGTTGCCACATCCACAAGGGTATAGGCTAAATCGTCCCGTGATTTATTAACCATGTCCAAGATATTCAGCCCAACCTTCGCAAGCGCCGAGGATATCTGGGCTACCATGTTGGGCACGTTGGCATTTGCCACCCCAAGCCGGAAACCCTGGACGCGAGGCATCACGACTTCAGGGAAGTTGACCGCATTGACGATGTTGCCATGCTCCAAATAATCACGTACCTGATCCGCGACCATACTGGCACAATTGTCTTCTGCTTCGGCAGTTGACGCGCCCAAATGGGGCAACGCAATGACACGATCTTGGCCTTTTAGGGCATTGCTTGGGAAGTCACAGACATACGCCCAAAGACGGTTTGTACGGATGGCTTCACACACCGCCAGATCGTCCACAATGCCCTCTCTGGCAAAGTTCAGGACGACTCCCGTGCGACGCATGAGCCGCAAACGGTTCGCGTTCAACAGATTGCGGGTTTCGTCGGTCAGTGGCACATGCACCGTAATGAAGTCTGAGCGACCCAACACATCTTCTACAGACAATGCCTGTTGAACCCGCGAAGAAAGTTGCCAAGCGTGTTTTACAGTAATCAAGGGATCGTACCCGAAGACCTTCATCCCCAGGTCAACGGCTACGTTGGCCACCCGTACGCCAATGGCCCCCAATCCGATCACCCCCAAGGTGCGTCCTGGCAATTCGAAACCCGCGAAGCGTTTTTTGCCCTCTTCGGTCTTTTTACTGATAGAGGCATCATCGCCTTCTAAGTTGCGTGCGAAATCCCACGCACCGCATAGATTGCGTGCAGCAAGCAACATACCCGCCACGACAAGTTCTTTCACGGCATTGGCGTTGGCACCTGGTGCGTTGAATACAGGAATGCCGCGCTTACTCAATTCAGCCACCGGAATGTTGTTTACTCCAGCACCCGCACGGCCCACAGCCTTGAGGGTATTCGGAATCTCCATCCCATGCATTTTGAACGAACGCACCAGCACGGCATCAGGGTGCTGAATCTCCGAAGCGATTTCATAACGGTCTAGGGGAAACCGTTCCAAACCAGAGAGAGAGATGTTATTCAAGGTGAGGATTTTATACATGCTGTCGGGTTCCCAAGACTAACCGCCATGACGCGCTGCGAAATCTTGCATATAGGCGATCAAGGCATCCACACCAGCTTCTGGCATGGCATTGTAGATGCTCGCACGCATTCCGCCCACCAAGCGGTGTCCCTTCAGGCTGATGAGACCTGCCTTTTTGGTGGCTGCAAGAAACTCGGCATCCATTTCTGCTTTTGGTAGGATAAAAGGAACATTCATCCAGGAGCGGCATGTAGGATCAACCGGATTCTTGTAGAATCCAGAAGCATCAATGTAGCGGTAGAGTCTGTCTGCCTTGCGCTGGTTGATTGCTGCTATGGCGGGTAAACCGCCCTGTTTTTTGAGCCACGAGAACACCAAACCAGCAATATACCACGCATAGGTTGGTGGGGTATTGTACATGGATTCGTTTTCGGCGTGGGTTTTATAGTCCAGCATCACAGGCGATCCAGCGGGCGCGTGTCCGATCAGATCTTCGCGGACAATTACAATGGCCAGTCCGGCAGGGCCGATGTTCTTTTGGGCACCCGCATAAATAATACCGTAGCGGCTCACCTCTATAGGCCGAGACAACAATGTAGACGACATATCCGCCACCAGGGGAACCTCCCCTGTCTCTGGTACAAAAGGAAACTCGACCCCTCCAATCGTCTCATTGGGCGTATAATGCAAATAGGCTGCATCTGGATTAAGATTCCAGGTCTCCTGCGCGGGGATGGTCGTAAAATTGGTATCACTCGAAGAGGCAGCTACGTTGACTTTTCCGTAGAGTTTTCCTTCGGCAATGGCCTTTTTTGACCATACTCCTGTATTGATATAATCCGCTGTGCCTTTACCACGCATCAGATTATGTGGCACCATTGCAAATTGCAGCGTGGCACCTCCTTGCAGAAAGAGTACTTTATAATTTGTGGGGATGGCCAGCAATTCGCGTAAGTCAGATTCTGCTTGTGCAGCAATCGACATATACTCTTTGCTACGATGACTCATTTCCATCACAGACATACCACTGCCTTGCCAATCTAACAGATCATCACGGGCACGCTCCAAAACCTCTTGTGGAAGCATGGCTGGGCCAGCACTAAAATTGTACACACGATTCATCGATGTCTCCGTGGAAGGTGAAATGATTTTCGATTAGGATCATGATGTGTTGCGGACTGCTCGCACGAAGCGGCAAAAGCCGCTAGGCTAGGGTGAACCTCACCCAGACTGTGCGAACGATGCTACGCCTCCAAAGCCTACTAGACGATGCCAAATGTTATTCCGTATTCCGAAATCTGTAAGTTACGCTGGTTGGATGGTGTGCGTTGTCCGCATTGTGCTGCATCCACTGTGTCCAAGCAAGGTCACGATGCGACACAACCTGCTTGCCAAAGGTATCGCTGTGTGGGCTGCGAGTGTTACTTCGACGATCTGACTGGCACCGTGTTGGCGGGGCACCACCAATCGGTGCAAGTGTGGATTCTGTGCCTATACTTGATGGGGTTGAACCTTTTGAACCAACAAATCGGCCACGACCTTGGCTTGAACAAGGACGATGTGCATCGGATGACTTCCCAGTTACGTGAGGGAATCGTGGCAGCGCAGCCCAGGCCAACCTTGTCGGGCGAGGGTGAGTGCGATGAGGTGTATGTGGTTGCAGGACATAAGGGAAATCCCGACGCGGT
>CAIJYR010000189.1 GCA_903824965.1 uncultured Thiotrichales bacterium | reverse complement strand
GACTCCCCTCCCCAACCCCTCCCCTTCGGGCTACCGTATGCACACAACTTTCTCGAACACGCTCTAGCAGATTGAACGATAAAGACAATTCTGATGCGCCCGAACGAATAACCTTGCGATTTTTCTCTCGCATCATCAATGGGTTACAAATACTAGTGCATACGGTAGCCCCTTCGGGGAGGGGCGATCTGAAAGTCAACAGTATCTATTTAGCATGGGCTGCCTGATCAGTTACCAGAGCTGGCCCATTTCTTTTCTAGTGCCCTAAAACTCCAATTCGGGAGCAGCATTGGCGGCCTTTCTTTCCGCTTCCCACTCGTCGTGGGTATGCGCCGCTTCTGTACCGGAGAGGACGTTGATCACCTCAAAATAATCTTGGTGGTACTTGTCCTTCAGCACTTCCGCTTGTTTCTTACACTGGACAGCGTAAATCGTCTGAACACTTTGGTGATCGAAGGCACGCCATTCCTGTTCGTCTTTTAGAAGGGTATACTTGTGTCCCTCCAGTGCCGCAATCACAGCCTTTGAATCAAAACTCTTGGCACGCTCGACCGCTGCCTTGTACTCAAAGGGAATGGTATAGGCAGACGCCGCAGAGGTCGAAGGATACGAACCATACTTGGCGGCAAAGTGTTCGACAAATTGCTTGCCTTTTTCATAGCCATACTGGTAAGGGATACGCCATTCCCAAGGCGTTGTGCCCACGACATCTTCCATGATCTTAGGCCCCGCACTCTCCGCCATGCCTAGCGTCAGATTCGGGACGACGATCGCCATGGTCTTTTTGAGACCCATGGCAGTCGCACTTTTCAAGGCTTCTGCCATGTCATTCCCAAAGAGAACCAGCACCAGCACATCCGGATTGTTGGCCTTCGCCAGGGTCAGCGCTTTGTTGAAGTCTGCAGCGGTCGCCCCTGGAAAGGGGGTCAAGGTATTTTTGTGGGCTGCTGTGTCCTGCGTATTGCTAAACTTGCGGATAGAAGCCTCGGTGGTCAGACCCCAGGTGTAATTCGCAGTGACATAAAAATACTTCTTGCCAGCAAAGTGTTCATTGAGGTACTTGGAGAGCACCTTGGCGCTCATCCAAGAATTGGAACACTCCCGAAACATGTATTTATGCCCATTGGCACCCGTTGTTTCGTTGGAATAGGTCAGTGTGCCAAAATAAATCTTGTCTTTGGAACGAGCCACTTTACCAGCCGCAATGGCGACAGCACTGCTGGCTCCCCCAAAAAGCATGGCCGCTCCTTCCTTGTCAATCAACTCCGCAACATTGGCACTCGCTACGTCTGGTTTCGATTGGCTGTCACGCTTAGCGAGTTTGACTTGCTTGCCAAGAATGCCACCAGCGGCATTGATCTCTTCCACAGCGAGATCAGCAGCGCGAACCTCATCAAGACCCTGAACAGCGTATGGGCCTGTCTCAGGATAATTCAAGCCCAGTACCACATCGTCGGCCATGGCCGTACCCATGGTACCCATCAACGCCAGAAGCGACAGCAACCATCGTTTGCTATACATCATGCACCTCGTCAGTTTGTAGAAAATCAGGCATGTACACGAAATCGTTCCATTTTTTTCTGGAGGTTGTCAGACAGCTCTACCATATTGCCAGCCGATTGGGAAATTTGACCAAAACTAGCCACTGCATCATCGGAGACATTCGATATCTCGACAATGTCGCGATTTGTTTGCTCCGACACAACGGACATCTCCTCTGTGGCCGATGCAATGCGTTCGAGCATCGTTTGCAGTGTAGAAACACTCTGCACAATGCCACGGAGCGCAACGTCGGCTTGTGTGGAAAGGTTAGCACTCGCCTCCACTCGATGTGTGCTGGCTGCCATTGTATGCACAATAGACAGCACTTCCGTTTGCATATTTCTGATCATGGTTCTGATTTCTGAGGTGGCCTGTGCAGTACGTTCGGCCAGTTTCTTTACTTCATCAGCGACCACCGCAAAACCACGACCTGTTTCACCGGCACGCGCCGCCTCAATCGCGGCGTTGAGTGCCAAGAGGTTGGTCTGTTCGGCAATTTCTTTAATGACATTGACGACCTCACCCACCTGTTTGGATCGCTGTCCAAGGGAATTGACCATCGTAGAGGCTTCACGAACCGTGTCAGCGATCGATCGAACTTCTTGAATGGATTGTCTCACGATGCTCTCGCCGTTTTTTGCAATATCGGCCGCTTCTGCTGCGGAGGAAGCGATGGTCATCGTGTCTTTGGCGACGTCCGCGATCGTTTGGGACATTTCGGTGGAGGCACTGGCCACTTGACGGATTTTATCTGCCTGCCCAACCAGACCAGTGGTCATCTGCTGCGAACGGTCACGTAAGTCATGGCTTGTTGATACCACTGCGTCTGCGGTTCGACGAACGCTTTTTAACAGTTCGCCAAAATGTTCAATCATTTCCTCCATAGCAGCAAGGAGCATGGCCGTTTCATCTCGCGTGTTGATCTGCACGGCTATCCTGAGATCGCCCTCTGCCAAGCGACGGGCAATATCCACAGCCTGTGCTATTGGCGTTGTGATAGCATGTGAAAACACAATCGCAATGACAATACCCACCACAAACGAGAGAATGGCGAGCATGGACAATAATGCAAGGGCATGCATCTGTTTTGCTGCAGCAGATCCCTTTGAGTACAGTACAGACATGGCACCGATGATTTTCCCATCGTCTAGGAAGGGAGAGAGCGCCTCGTAATAATCATTGCCTGCGATGTTGATAGCATGAACTTCGGTAGTGCCAGAAGGCAGTGATTGCAGGGCAGTATAGGATGCATCCGACAAGGTATGATATTCCTTAAGAATACCCGTGCTGTACTCCTTGCCAACAAAGAAATTGATTTTCGTATTTGAAATGTTAGATATTTCTTCTGCATAACGATCGTTTAGGAAAGTGTTAATAATGAGGAATCCGATCACTGCAGAACCATCCCCTAGTAATGGGGCTTTGGCTACAATGGCTATTTCTTTATTAAAGATTTTAAAATAGTCAGAATACTTGCTCGGAATCGCTTTTGGATATCTTGCATCAACCCCAACAGGTAAATCGACATTTCTGGTTTCCTGATCGTTTCTCTGGCCAGAGAATTTTCCTGCACCCACATACCAACCAACGAGCTGTGTTGCTTTTTGGTAGAACGCAATCAAGTTACCAGTCGCATCGTAGGCACGCATGAGGTCAAAACCAGAGGATGCATTTGCCGTTTTCTCTAGTCGTAGTGCAAGTCCATTGGACATTCTGACATAAGCATCCTCAAAGGATTGGTTTGGGTTTTCTTGAATAATATCTTTGATCAAAGACATCGGTGAGAGAAACGCATCATCGGTTGCGATGGCAAGAATATCCTTCTTTTGTTCTACAAAATAATGCGTCGTATCGGCTACCACGATCTTGTTCGCAGTAGCGAGTTTTTCCTTGGTGTCTTCATCAAACCATTGCCCTGATTGGCTTGATACAATCAGGGTAACGGAAACCAGGGTTATGGCCAGGATGACGGCAACCGCCAAGATGATTTTGTTGCGGATATTGAAAGACATACGAAGTACCAGCCTCTCGCAAACAATACGTTAATCGATGAATTCAAACAGGCGCACTACTTTGACAACACCCGATACAGTGCGCGTTGCCTCCGCAGACTGCTCGGCCTCCGTGTGGGTTACCAAACCCATCAAAAAGACCACGCCACTTTCCGTTACCACCTTCACATGGTTGGCATCCACATAATGGTTGCCCGATAAGGCACCCTTGACCAGGGTGGTGATGAGCGTATCGGAACTGCGGGTCAGCATAGAGGACGGGAAACCAACGGTGATCTCGTTGTAGACCCGTCGCACACGGGGTACATCCCGAACCTTGGTCTCTGCTCGGTAGCGTAGGGCCGTGGTCGGTGCTTCCCCGGAAAGAAGCACGATCGCATTAAAGCTCGTCACACTCAGGTGTGTTTCTGCGCGAAGTTCCGCATCACCGTCCAGCGATCGGGAGGCGTTGAATTCGATCGTTTTATCGTATGCGAGGGTGCTGGTGTTGCGTCGATCGTCCACAATGACCGCACCAGTCGCAGCACCGCCAACGAACAGCAGCGGAGCAGCGCAGCCGCTCAGCAGCGAGGAGAGGAGCAGCACGCACAGTCGAACCGTACCCGTAAGTCTCATCAGCGTCGGCCTTTTGCACAGAATCTGTAAAGAATCTATATAGAATCTATAAACCTATGCACGACAGTAGCAAGAAACGCAAACCACCACAACACCGCATCAGTGGTAGCGGCTACCACGCGAGAGTTTTTCGGGAGGAGCGCGTTTTGTCGGAATTGCTTTGTGATTTTAGGGTACAATTGCGGTTTGTGTGCGGCGTGATCGCACATCGATCCAGTCACCCATCCATTCAGTACTCATCCGGTAATCCAACGACCCATGTCTACTGCCAGCGCACCCCATCCTCACACAACGCGTCGCGGCATCAAGCGCGTTCTTCAGAACGCTTCGCGTGCCCCTGCAGCGGTGTTCCTGCGCGAATTGGTGACGAATCCCCGTGCAATGGGGGCCGTATGGCCTAGCTCTCGCCAACTGGCCAAGCGCATCGCCGCCGCTGTACCCTGCAATGGAACAGGCAAAGTGGTGGAACTAGGGGGTGGCACGGGTGCCATTACCGAGGCTCTGCTTGCACGGGGCATCGCACCGGATCGACTGGTGGTCGTGGAACGCGCCCCTGGATTGGTTGCCGTACTGCGTGAGCGTTTTCCTCGGGTATGCGTCATAGAGGGGGATGCCGTACACCTAACCGATCTGCTCCGAGACGAAGGAAGTGTTGCGGTCGTTGTCTCTGGTTTGCCACTGCGTTCGTTGCCGCCACGGGTGGTGGCTCGCATCGTTCGTGCTGCCTCAGAGGTGCTCGATCCGGGTGGGCTTTTCATCCAATTTACTTACCATCTCAGCCCACAACGTAGCCTGTCACAGCGGTTTGCTGCGGTGTCTTCACGGCTGGTGCTGGGTAATTTGCCTCCGGCACGGGTGTGGGCCTTCGTAAACCTGCGTTGTGCCGAAACCACTCCGGTTCCCTAGATACACAGTGGCTATAGTTGCTTATGAAGACCCTTGAGGTACTCCTACCAGACATTGGCGGTTTTAAAGAAGTAGAGGTCATCGAGGTGTTGGTGACTTCAGGGACGGTCGTTCATCAGGAAACCTCCCTGATTACCCTAGAAAGCGACAAGGCCAGCATGGATGTCCCCTCCCCCCAAGCGGGGGTGGTCAAGGACGTGTTGGTACGGGTGGGCGACAAAGTCTCCAAGGGACGGCCCATCCTCACCCTGACCTTGGAAGAACCCACAGCCGATCCGTTACCTCCGGTCAAGCCGAGTCTCATCGCTCCCGTCAAAACGGCCTCTGCCGCCGTTGAGGTTCCTCATGCGGAGAACCTCCAAACCCAAGTGGTTGTGCTCGGATCGGGTCCAGGAGGCTATACGGCTGCGTTCCGCGCCGCAGACCTCGGACAGGAAGTCATCTTGGTGGAGCGCCACCCTACTCTGGGGGGGGTGTGTCTTAATGTCGGGTGCATTCCCTCGAAAACGCTCCTGCATGTTGCCAAAATCATCCACGAAGCCAAATCCCTTGCGACACAAGGCGTGACCTTTGATCCGCCTCGTATTGATCTCGCGCACTTGCGAAGCTGGAAAGAATCGGTGGTCGGCAAACTCACCCATGGTTTGGCGGGTCTCGCAAAACAGCGCAATGTGCGGGTCATCCAGGGTGTGGGGTCTTTTACGGGGCCGCACAAACTGGAGGTTCAGGGTGAAGCGGGTCGTACCAGCATTGTCTTTCAGCATGCCATCCTTGCCACAGGATCAGAACCTGTGCGTCTGTCGGGGATTCCCTACGAGGATCCACGGGTGATAAGTTCTACGGGGGCGCTTGCGTTGTCCGAGGTGCCCCAGACGTTGCTCGTGATCGGGGCTGGCGTCATTGGGCTGGAAATGACGGACGTATACACCACCCTTGGTTCAGCGGTCACGGTGGTCGAGCAAACGGCCGGTTTTGTACCTGGATGCGATCCCGATCTGGTGCGACCCCTACAGCGACGCCTCACACAACGCGCTGCCGCTGTGCATCTGAATACAACGGTGACGCAGATCGAATCTGATCCGACGGGTCTTACGGCATACTTTCGGGGCCCCAAAGGTGCGTTTACGGGTCGCTTCGATCGGGTTTTGGTGGCGACGGGTCGCAGACCCAACAGTGCATCGCTGAACCTTGAGAACCTTGGGGTACGGACGGATGCGCGTGGTTTTATCCCCGTGGATTCGCAGCAGCGCACGAATGTTCCCCATTGCTATGCCATTGGCGATGTGGTCGGCGACCCGATGTTGGCCCACAAGGCTTCCTACCAAGGCAAAGTAGCCGCCGAGGTCATCGCGGGCCACAAGAGTGCTTTTGATGTGCGTGCCATGCCAAGTGTGGTCTATACCGACCCTGAGGTTGCATGGGCAGGACTGACCGAGACGGAGGCAAAACAGGCCAAAATCCCCTACGAGAAGGGAACTTTTCCGTGGGCAGCCTCGGGTCGATCCTTGTCTTTGGGCAGAGACGAAGGTCTCACCAAGCTCCTGTTCGACCCCACCACAAAACGACTACTGGGTGCGGGTATGGTTGGCCCTGGGGCGGGTGATTTGCTCGCGGAGGCGTGTCTTGCCATCGAAATGGGTGCGGATGCGCACGACATTGCACTGACCATTCATCCCCACCCTTCTCTGTCTGAGACAGTTGCCTTTGCTGCCGAGGCTTTCGAGGGGACGTTGACGGATCTCTATGTACCGAGAAATCGCAAGGGAAAGCATTCGGCATCCTAGCACCGCTCTACCGGGGGCACGATCTAGACGCTGCTGTTGGTAGAACAATGGGCGGCGTAGCGTAAATCGGATGCGAGGATATGGTTTTGCAACCAGTCCTTCAGGAACATCATTACTGCAATTGAGGGAAGATCGTTGTTTTTGCCGAATTGTTCAAACAGATCCATTGTTCTTTCCCGTAGGACGTTGTGTTCTTTGATGTGCGCTTCATACTCGGGATAGTGATGTTGGATCATAAAATTTTCTTCTGTAGCAAAGTGATACGAGATATATTCCACAAGATCCACCAAAACTTCGCCTAATATTACATATCCTGCTTCGTCCGCAGATGTTTGTTCTGTGTGATGCAAAAGCGCATCATATAAATGATTCGCTATGAAAAACAATTTCTCATGTTGGTAATCAATAACCTCGATGCCAACACTGTATTTTTCGTCCCATTTAAGCAATGGCATAGCGACTCCTCATAGCATAGATAGGTTGCACCTACCTCGCTGTTTCAGTTTTTTGAACCTTGTGTGCGAGGGTGCTGCAGCACAGGATAGCAATAATCAACAGGAATCGTTGCTGTAATTACCTGTAGGTAGTGATCATTCTCCCGCTCTGGAACCTCAGCTTAGAGCCTTTTGTGGAGAAGCCATTTTGAATAAAAGGAAGCGAAAGGAACCTGCACAAAAAACGCCAACGCAACCATCAGAACTGCCAGGCTGCTGTTGGTATTTTGTCCCAATAAAGGAATCACAATGCCGAGCGCCAATGCTAAATATCTCACCGAAGTTCCATAAATAACGGCAACCCTCACCGGATAGGCCATAGGGTAAGTGACTAGGGTGCTGACCCCGAACATAAGAACGTAATAGAAAAACAACGTAATCAACCCTTTTAGGCTCAACAAAGGATGTTCAATAATCACACTCGTTGTGTTCAGTGACATAATCAGGAACAGCACAACCAACAATCCCACGGAACTAAGACCAGAGAAGAGTGGTTTTTTCTTTTTGAAGTATTCATGCCCTTTTTTGGCAATAATCATCCGACGAGTGATATCACCAAGCGTCAGAGGGAGAAGGATGACCAGTATAATGCGTTGGAAGATAAACCACGGCCCCGCCTCAAGCAGATTTCCAGCCAAGATCGGTAACGCCAAGGGTAATCCAACAATCACAATCACCAAACTGACCGCAATAATAGAAAGAGCCACCTTCAGGTTTCCCTTAGAGCGTTCAGTCCAAGTTGCCGTCATCCCGCTGGTAGGAATGAAGGCAATCAGAATAAGTCCCAATCTCATGAAAGGCTCATCCGATAAGAGAAGCCATCCTATTCCATAAGCAAATAGGGGTGACAGGATAAAATTAATAAAGATACTAAGACCGACAGGATAATAATTATTTCTTATCTCGCCGATATCCTCTATGCTGAGATTAATGAACATCGGGTAAATCATCAAGAAAGAGGCTGTTGCACAGATTCCCAAATTGAATGCAATGCCTCCGAATAAGTAACCACTGAACAATCCGAGCAGCATCACCACCAGGATAAGAACTGTCAAATGTTTGCTCACAATAGAAGTCAGTTTCTCAATGAATGCAAACATAGGTTATCCCCCTAGAAATAAAGAAATACAACTAAAAGAAGCGATCGGACGCCGAACGGTGACGAAACACGCAAGAGTTGTTTGTTCGCTTTGGGTACAGCGCGTGTCAAGCATACTGCTTCCTGCTCCTGATCCAGGTTACACGAATTTGTTACGATCCAAAAACAAACCGACCCCCTGAGTGATAATCCATTCCGAGACAACTACGAGAAAGGATTCCATCAAAAGGTCGGTTCAGGCACAACTGGCAAGCAAAGCAAACCAGGCAAACCAAATCCAGGCTTAATACTCTGGCGGCAATTCCTTCAGATCAGCCCACGAGTAAACCGGCCCTTTGACGCAGACATAATCTTTGCCGACATTGCAACGACCGCACTTGCCCAAAGCACACTTCATCTTGTTTTCAATCGTCGTATAGATGTGATCGTCTTGAAAACCAAGATTACGCAGGTTGTTGATCACGAATTTGATCATGACCGGCGGCCCGCAGGTAATGGCGATGGCATTGTCGGACGACGGTGCTTTTTCCATCAGGTTGGCGGGGACGAAACCACAAAAGCCTTCCCAGCCCTCTTCTGCCTTGTCTACCGACAAGCAGACCTCAGCCGTCGAACGGAGCTTTTCGAGTTCGGCACGGTACATGATATCGCGTGCCGTGCGACCGCCGTAGAAGACTGTGATGTGTTTGAAATCATCGCGTCTTTTGACGGCCGTTTGGATCACGGGCCAAATGGGTGCGAGACCGCAACCGCCCCCGATGAAGACCAGGTTTTTACCGCGCCAATCATCCACCGGAAAACCATTGCCATACGGCCCACGAATGCCAATCACATCGCCTACTTCGAGATCGTGAAAAGCCGTCGTGACACGACCCGCACGCATGATACTGAATTGTTTAAACTCTTTGTCCAACGGCGAAGAGGCAATCGAGATCATCGATTCGCCACGACCAAAAACGGACAGCATGGCGCACTGGCCGCATTCGTGGTCAAAACCGCCCCCATTGAGGAATTCAACGCGGAAAGTTTTGATAGAACGTTCGCCCGGCACCTCCTCCTTGATGTGAATGACCCGAGCCAACTGCGGTAGGTAGATATTGTCCCCCATCTTTGATTCCTCCATTCCTCAGCCCTCGCCTGCGCTTGCCGCGACCTGATTGACAACAGCGATGATGTCGATGCCAACGGGACACCCCGCCACACAACGACCGCACCCGACGCACTGGAACATGCCAAAGTTTTCGTGGAAATACTGGAACTTGTGACAAACCCGTTGGCGCAAACGAGAACCCAGGGTTTCCCTTGGATTGTGACCCGAGGAGTGCATGGTAAAGTCTGGGAACTGACAAGAATCCCAGGTCCGCACACGGCTGCCCTTCAAAGGCGTTGAGCCGTTGGTCTCGTCGTTGATATCAAAACAATGGCACGTCGGACACAAGAAGGTACAGATGCCACAGCTTATGCAGGGTCTCGCCAAGTCTTCCCAGAGAGAAGAGTCAAAGCCTTTCTTCAGACGGGGCGGCACAGAAGCAACGTCGTTGACGGCACGTTGCGGGTGTGTGATCGCAGCAAGACGTAAGCGACCCGCCTCACTCCGGTCTACCCCCGTCGGTTCGGTTAAGAGATCTCCTGCGGCCTGCATCAGTTTTTCGCCTGTCGCAGTGACGGCGGCCACCAGATACCGATCCCCCAGATCCGTCATCAGGACGTCGAGACCCTCGGTAGAAACCGGAGAACCACCCACCGACTTGCAAAAACAGTGAGGACTCGGCGGTTGATTGCATGCCAAACCTACGTAGGCCAAGGATCCGCGTCGTGTCCGGTAATAAACATCATCGAACGTTTCGGTAAAGACGCGATCCATGCGCGGCAACCCCCTGGCATCGCAAGGACGGACACCGAACACAACCTGTTGTCCACCCTTCGGTGCAACAGGCGTCAAACGTGGCGGCTCGCCTTTGATCTGTTCAAAGGTAAAAAAGACCTCCCGCTGTGGGAAAGCAAAGCCCTTCGGAGGTTGGGCAGTGTTCGGGTGGTCCAGTTGCACGGTGTCGGCAGGTTGGTAACTCCACACACCGTCTTGCAACACCGGCCCAAAAACCTCCCAACCACGCAGCGTACGGATCCAGTCGCCAATTTGTTCCTTCGCAAGCATTCGTTCCATAGACGGCTACCTGATGAAATCGTTGGGATCATCGTCCCGGAAGGACGATACCAGTGACGCTATCTCGATGCTCACACCTGGCTCGTATCCGAATTTCTCGCGGGACTCCTTCTCCAGTTTGTTGTTGAGCAAACGGAGCGGAATATGCACAGGACAAACACGCTCACACTCGCCGCAATCAATGCAACGACCCGCGAGGTGCAAAGCACGCGTCATGTGATAACCGATGTTCTCGGAACGAGTCGCAGAACGTTGAATCCAGCGAACACGGTTGGCTTTTTCGGCTGCCGTCGTATCGAGCGCCACGGTAAACGTAATGCTGTCGACGATGCACTCCTCGCAGTAACACATCGGGCACACCGAGCGACAGGCAAAGCAACGAATGCACCGCTCGAACTGACGCTGCCAAAACGCCCAGCGTGCAGGTTGTGTACCCGTGGCCTCCTCAAACCGACTGAGGGCGGCAAACGGTGCAGCGAGCGTTCGTGCCTTTTCTTCGCCCAGCACGACATTGTTCATGGTGGGGAATGGGTGACGGCATTCCAGACAGCGATCGGCCATGCACTCAGGCGCAGAGATCCGCTGTTCGCCTGTGGCGGTGGTCACGACGAAATCATCCCCGTCGAAACGCCCGCCTGTCAGCGACTGTGAATCGCAGCCGAGGCGCTGCATCAGCTTTTGGTCATCCCAAACGCCAGTGCTCTCACAGGAAACGCCGAGGATATAGACTTCTTCGCGTTTGAAATAATTTTCCTGCATCAACACCACGAGGGCACGGGCATCGCAGCCTTTGGCGACGATGGCGATCGGTTTGCCTGGGGTTTGGTGTAAATGGGCAAGGCGCTTGCGATCGGCAACGAGATACAGTGCCAGGTTGTGTACGCAAGAGGGATCCCAGACCAAGCTGGCCGCTTCTTCGGGTTTGGTGATCACCACGGGTTCTGCAGCCATGCCTCGGCTACCGCGCCGATAGCCAACCACCGCACGCACTTCCCCACTCGCAAGCAGATCACGCGCCCGGGTACACAGGTCTTGGGGATTGATCATGGGTGTTGTGCCTTTAGCTTGTCCTGTGGGCCGAGGGGACGAAGGTCTTCCACAAAGTCTTTGACGATGTTGGCAAACTTCGCACCTTCAGCAGCGGAGACCCAAGACATGCGGAAACGGGTTGGTTCGACCCCAATGAATTGAAGCATTTCATTGATGAGGTAGAGCTTACGGCGTGCCAGATAATTGCCTTCCATGTAGTGACAGTCACCAATGTGGCAACCGGACACCAGCACACCGTCTGCGCCTTTGTTGAACGCAGAAAGGATGTATTGTGGCGACACGCTCCCCGAACACATCACGGTAATCGGCGTTGCATGGGCAGGATATTGGATACGTGACACCCCAGCCAAATCACTCCCCGCCGAAGAACACCACTTACACAAAAAGGCAACGATCTTCGGCTCGTACTGGGTCTGGGTCTGTTGTTGTTCGTGCATCATATATTGGGTGATTACTCAGGTAAGAACCGTTGTCAATTCATCAAGAAACAGTCGCAATTGCTGAGAATACAACGAATTCTTTTTGCCTTTGATAAACCCCTTCCCATGAGGGCAGGAAGGGGCTGGGGGATAGGCTGATCTTTTGACTTGATCCTTTGATTTGATCTTTCTACACAAGTCAAATTTGACTTGATCCTTGTGACTTGATTGTTCGTAACTGCTCAGGTACGAATCAAAAACAAGTCAAAACCAGCCGCCTCCCCTCCCCAACCCCTCCCCTAACGGGGAGGGGCTGATCCTACAGTCAACATCTTTTCAACACATCCATCCAGACATCCTGCTAGAAATTCAACACAGCCCCGATCATTTCCTGCATCTGTAAGGGGGTTGCGTTTTTCACCTCAATGGCAGCACGGACACAAGTCGCCGAACAGGTACCGCACCCTTCACAGAGTACGTCATTCACCACGGCTTTGCCGTTTTCCAGGCGAATGGCGTCATAAGGACAGGCATCGACACACATCTCGCAACCGGTGCAAAGCCGAGAACGCACACGGGCCACCATCGGAGAATGGGTCAACTGCGGCTGAGACAGCAGCATAATGACTTTGGCGGCTGCGGCACTCGCCTGAGACACCGTTTCTGGGATGTCTTTCGGGCCTTGCGCGGCACCTGCCAAGAAAATACCTGCCGTGACGCTTTCTACGGGCCGAAGCTTAGGGTGTGCCTCTGCCAAAAAGCCATCTTTGTCGCGTCCCACCTTGAGGATCTTGGCGATTTCCGCTGTGCCGGTAGAGGGCTGCATGGCAAGGGCCAAGACCACCATATCGGCTTCGATCTCGACATTTTGGCCGGACAGCGTATCGTTGCCAAAGACGCGAATTTTGCCATTGTCCTCATAGATGCTGGAGACACGCCCACGCAAATAGAGCGTTCCGTCATCCTCCATCGTCCGTTGCACGAACTCCTCGTACCCTTTGCCACCGGAACGAATGTCGATGTAGAAGACATAGGCG
The DNA here is from genome assembly GCA_903824965.1 of uncultured Thiotrichales bacterium. Lineage (GTDB taxonomy): Bacteria > Pseudomonadota > Gammaproteobacteria > CAIRSR01 > CAIRSR01 > CAIRSR01. The sequence goes on along the minus strand of CAIJYR010000189.1, from coordinate 18,612 downwards.
CGGCCATCGGGTACATGGTGCTTGTACAAACGGGCATGTTTTGCCGTGTACATGCAGCAGATTTTGGAACAGTACGAACAATGCCGCGCCGGATCACGCGAACCCACGCACTGAATAAAGACGACGTCTTTGGGTTCTTTGTGATCAGAGGGACGCAAAACGTGGCCTTTGGTGGGGCCGGATGCAGAGCACAAACGCTCGAATTGCAGACCGTCGAGCACGTCCTCGTACTGTCCAAGACCATACGATCCCAGGTGATCCTGGCCATAGAGATCGAAACCCGTTGCGAGAACAACTGCACCCACGTCTTCGATCACGGTACGAGGCTGGACGTCATAATCAATAGCACCCGCCTCGCATACGTCTTTACACTTGCCGCAAACGACCGGATTCAAGCCAAGACAAGAAGCCTCATCCAACGTGTAACTGGCAGGAATGGCCTGTGCGTAGGGGATATAAATAGCACGCCGCGCACTAACGCCGAGGTCGTACTGGTTGGGTACCACCACAGGGCACACTTGGGAACAATCGTCACAGATCTTGCATTTGTCAGGATCCACATACATAGGCTTACTGCGGATCTTGGCCTTGAAATTGCCGATGTACCCAGAAACCTCTTCTACCTCGCTCGATGTCATCAGCGTAATTTTGGGATGACGCGAGACTTCGACCATCTTGGGAGACAAGATACACTGAGAGCAGTCGAGCGTTGGGAACGTTTCGGACAACTGGATCATGTGTCCGCCGATGGTGGCATTCTTTTCCACCAACACGACCTCAAAGCCCGCATTGGCGAGATCCAAGGACGCCTGGATACCGGCAATCCCACCGCCGACGACCAAGACACGCCGCGTCACCCCAACGGCGATGGGTTCGAGGGCGAGGTTTCGCCCAGCCCGCCGCACTGCGCTGCGAGAAATTCTGATCGCTTTTTCGGTGGCCTGGCCGCGATCTTTGTGCACCCAGGAACACTGCTCGCGAATGTTGGCAATTTCGCAAGTGAAACTGTTCAGGCCTGCCGACTTTGCGTTATCACGGAAAGTCTTTTCGTGCAGGTTCGGCGAACAGCAGGACACCACGACGCTGTCGAGTTGATTATCCTTGATTGCCTGGATAACCGCGTTCTGTCCGGGATCCGAGCACATATACACATAGTCCCGGGCACAGACAACGGATTCCTCGGAAGCCATCGCTTTGGCCACTGCAGCGACATCCACCGTAGCGGCAATGTTACTGCCACAGTGGCAGACAAAAACGCCAGTGCGCTTTTTGGTCATAGTTCTGTTTCGATCCGCGCCCCCGCATGGGGACGATACCAGGGAACTGTCGAACCGCTACGGTGCCGATCCAGCCATGCACTGAACACCGTGCTCATACCCTTTTTCAAAGGCCTTGATATTGATCTTCAAAAACCGACCCGGGACGAGACCCGGCAGAGCCTTTTTCATCGCATCCGCAGTCGCCACCCCTGTGACGGCTGTGAAAAAACCGAGCGCAACCAAATTGGTGAACAACCGGTTGCCCAAGGATTCGGCAAACCGAGTGGCAGGCACCCGCCGAACCGCTAGGTTGGGATGATCGGAACCCATTTTTACCAAGTCTTCGTCGGTAATCAGGATGCCGCCATCGGGGAGTTCGCCCCAATACTTGTCATAGGCTTCTTGCGACAAGGCCATCAGCACACCCGGACGGGTAATGTACGGGTAGAGCACGCGCTCATCAGAGACCACCACCTGCGCGGAACAAGCACTGCCACGCGCCTCTGGCCCAAAGCTCTGGGTCATGGTGGCAAACTTATTGTCGTACAGGGACAGTGCTTTGCCGGTAATCAAGGCACAACGAATGATCCCCTGACCACCGAACCCGGAGAACCTGATTTCCGTGGTGCTCATACAGCCGATTCCCCGCCAGACGCAGCCTTTTTGGCTTCTTCTTCTGCCTGTTTCTCGGGTTCTGTCTTTCCGTAGAGCTGATAATCATCCCCGATGAACTTCACGTTGCAGCGGGTAGCAGACTCCAGATAGTCCGGCTTCGGGCGGTCAACAAACTTGCCGACCACGATCTGTCCCTGGAAACCAATCGCTGTTTCACGCGTGTCGATGCCATGTTTGATGACGGCATTGTTTTGGTAATACTGCAGGGTGTCCACGCCATCCCCAAGCCGATTGCGCCGCAGGTACAGCGTTGTGCAAGGCGTAATCACCTCGATGAAAGAAAAACCGCGTCTCTGAAGTGCTTCTTCAATGGACTGGGTGATATTGCGTGAATGCAACGACGTCCAACGGGCTACATAGGTCGCGCCTGCTGCATCGGCCAAAAAGGGCAAGCTAAACGGATACTCATAGTTTCCGTAGGGGGTGGTCGAAGCATTCGCCGAAGAGGGCGTCGTAGGGGTCACTTGCCCGCCGGTCATGCCATACGTGAAATTGTTCACGCAGATGACGACCAAATCCATGTTGCGGCGTGCCGCATGGATAAAATGGTTGCCACCGATGCCGGTGAGATCCCCATCCCCACTAAAGACCACGACCTTCAGTTTGGGGTTGGCCAATTTCAGACCCGTCGCAACGGGAATGGCGCGTCCGTGGGTCGAGTGAATCGAATCGAAATTGACATACCCTGCCATGCGGCCTGAGCAGCCGATCCCAGAAACCACGGCCAATTTGTCTGGGTCGATATTGCTGCGCTTGGTCGCTTCGGCGAAACAGGTCACGACCGAACCGATACCGCACCCGGGACACCAGATATGGGGCATCCGTTCTGTGCGGAGCACACCCGCCAAAGGATTCTTGATCTCGGTGTTGTCGTTCATCGACAGGCTTCCTCAATGGCTTTGAGAATGACGAGCGGATCGTGAACAGCGCCACCGCAATGGTTGACGCTCACCACCTGGCAACGACCGGCGGCAGACCGCTCAACCTCGCGAACCATTTGACCGTAATTGATCTCAGGAACGACGATGGCCTTGACCTTCTGGGACAAATCACGAATCCGTTGTTCACAGAACGGCCACACGGTGATAAGACGCAACGATCCGACTTTCAGACCTTTTTTACGCGCCTCTTGTACCGCCCGTACAGCGATACGCGAGGTAATGCCGTAGGACAATACAACCACCTCGGCACCCTCGACCTGATCTTCTTCGAGGCGAATAATTTTGTCTGCATTACCATTGATCTTTTCGATCAGGTGCGTCAAAACAATTTGATTCTGCTCCGGCGTCATTACCGGATAACCGCGTTCGTTGTGGGTCAAGCCCGTGATGTGGAAACGATACCCATCTCCTGCACGAGTCATGGGATGACCGCCCTGCGAATCGAACCCATAGGGACGGAAATCTTCTTTAGGCCCTTTGTAGAGATTGCGCTCGACGACCTTGATCTGATCGGCGGGGGGAATCACCACTTTCTCGTGCATATGACCCACCGTCTCGTCGGTCATGATAAACACGGGCACACGGTAGAACTCCGAGAGGTTAAATGCCTCGATCGTGAGGTCAAAGCATTCCTGCGGGCTGTCGGGGGACAATGCGATGATGTTGTAATCGCCATGAGACCCAAAACGAACCTGCAACATATCCTGTTGGGCCGTCAGAGTCGGCAAACCGGTAGACGGGCCACCGCGTTGAACGTTTGCGATCACCATTGGCGTCTCCGTCATCACGGCGAGGCCAATGTTCTCCATCATCAACGAAAAACCTGGGCCAGAGGTCACGGTCATGACCTTCTGTCCACCCCAAGCACCGCCGATCAGGGCGGCAATGGAAGCGATCTCGTCTTCCATCTGGATGAACAGGGCACCGACCTCGGGGGCACGTTCCGCGAAACGCTCGGCCGTTTCCGTCGAAGGGGTAATGGGATAGCCGGCGAAGAACCGACAACCAGCGGCCAAAGCACCCTCGGCGATGGCATGATCACCGTCCATAAAGTGAGGGCCGGCATCGACTCCTTTTGGATCAGCAGTGACGATATTCACATTCCTAACTCTACAGTGCGTGGTTTAGAGGGGGCAGGGTTGACCGCCATTATTTCTCTGGCAAACGCGTCACAATGATCGCGAATTCTGGGCAAATCAATTCACAAAACGAACAGTTTCGGCAATTGTCTGGCACCTTCACATACGGCGGATGGTAGCCTTTTGCGTTGTATTCGTGCGAGATGTCCAACACATTCGTTGGGCAAAACTGGACACAGAAGCCGCACCCCTTGCACCAGTTTTTATTGATGCGTACCGTGCCCAGGACTGGTTTGATATCGCCAAACAGCATACCGCCTCTCCTCAGACCAAGCCCAGACCCGCCAAGGCGGGCTGAGGGTCGACGTGGTGGAGATCAAAACACAGCACAGCGTTATCACACCCCAAGGCGATCGACATCAACTGCGTGAAATACAAAACCGGCAGGGGGTGGAAATCCGAATAGATTCGTCGTGCCTCTTGTTGGCGGTGATCGAGATTATAAGCACAGAGTGGACAACTCACCACCACCACATCCGCAGCACCGTCATAGGCATTGCCCAAGATTCGGTTGGTTCGGTCTGCAATCAGCTCCGGTTGACCCACCGTATGATAGGCACCACAACACTCTGTCTTTAACGGAAAACGAACAGGGGTTGCACCGAGTGCCGTCACCAGCTTTTCCATGACCGTTGGATTTTCAACATCATCAATGGCCACAGACTCGGGGCGCACCAACAGGCAACCGTAATAACAGGCCACCCGCAACCCTTTGAGGGGTCGTTTTACGAGAGAGGTGATTTTCTCGAAACCAACCTGATCTCGCAGGATTTCGAGGAGATGAAGCACCTCGACATCCCCCGTATACTTCGTATTTTCTAACGACAAAAAATCATTGATGGTCGACAGAGCATCGGCATCCGCACGCACAGCCTGGTTTGCACGCTTGAGTGTGTTGTAACACATCGCGCAAGAGGTCATGAAAGCGTTTGCAGATTCTTCTTTGACACGGATCAAATTGGTGATCGGTGCCATGCGGTGCATCAGATCGTCGGAAGCCAACCCATGCACTGTGCCACAACAATTCCAGCGATCTAACTCTTTGACCTCGACGCCCAAGCGTGCCATTGAAGCCACGGTGGATTCGTCAAAGTTCCGCGCATGGCTTTTCAGGGTACATCCAGGATAATAGCTGAGCTTCATGGATCTCTCTCCACGCCATCAGGAAGTCAGCTTGCGCATACTGCTGATCAAAGCGATCGGCGGCAACGCAGCAAGGGTTTCGGGAGACAATTCCGCGATGGGGAGACAATCCCTGCGCTCATTCGTGCGCAATACGATCTCACGCACAGCCTCAATGACTTCTGCGATCCGGACATTTTTTGGACAGCGCGAATTGCAGGTCATGCAAGACACACAGGCCCAAATCGCCTTGGATGCCAACAACTGCTCGCGCATCCCCAGTTGAACCATGCGGATGATCTGGTTAGGCAGAACATCCATATGATCCGACATGGGGCAGCCTGCCGAACAATTGCCGCATTGATAACAAGCCAAAATCCGCTGGCTGCTGATCTGCTCGACCTGTGCCACAAAAGAGTCGCCAAGCCGTGCCGGGGTGATGCGTAAAGGGGTCATCATAAGATATGGGCCTCGCAGCACGGTCAGAACTTACCATCCTGACGGAACTCTGGTGCGTCCAGCCAGATCCCGACATTCAAGACACTGTCAAGCTGTGTCTGCAAAAAGTCGTAGTGAAAGTGTTCTTCGTCGATCAAATGACGGAGCATCTTCACCTTGACCGGATCCTCGGTACGCATCTTCAGTCCCTCAAAGAACTGGACAGCACGCCGCTCAAGCTCCATGGCAAGGCGCAAAGCCTGGGTATCGTCCGCGACCGCGCTGTGGCCCCTAGACACGATGACGGCCTCAAGCTCCGTGATCACCGGCGAAACACGCGGACTGGCGGCTTCCTCTGCTGCGATTTGCTCTAGTTCTGCGGCATCAATCAGACCTGAGAACAGGGCACGGATCTCATCAATGTGACCCCCCTCCTGTTCTGCAAGGCGCAGGAACATGGTCTTTCCGCGAGGATGCTGGGTAGCCTCGGCCGCACGCCGATAAAAATACTCGCCGTTCAGCTCAAGCGCCACCGCACTGCGTACAAGCTCGATCACGCTCTCGTCGGTCATAGCGATCCAGACCTCCGCGACTCTTCATGCAAACGATTGTGCAGCACCGACGCACCAGGAAGCGACTGCGCATGATGACGCATCAACTGACGCTTTTTGACCGCTTCGGGGGCATACGACGGCAACAGAATAGGCGTGACCAAGGATGTTTGTACCGTAGCCTCTGCGAGTTCTTGTTCATGCCGATTCAGGTGCGACAAAGTCAGCGAACCGAGTGTCACCCCAGAAGCATACTGACCCGCATAGCGACCCGCACGCTGCCCAAACACGTTGTAATCCAGCACCGAATTGCCCATGAGACGGTTGCGACCATGCACACCGCCGCTCGCTTCTCCGGCCACATAGAGGCCTGGTATATTGGTCTCACAATGGGCGTTGATCTCCACACCGCCATTCTGATAGTGCAGCGACGGATAGATCAAAATCGGCTCTTTCGTAATGTCGATTTTGTATTTCATAAACTGGTGGTGGTGTGCAGCAAACTGATGGACAATGTACCCTTCCCCATTCAGTTGATCGATGATCGGCACATCCAACCATACCCCGACGCGCCCCGACGGGGTTTCGATACCGCCACCGTTCTGTTGGCACTCACGAATGATCGCGGAGGCTTCGATGTCGCGTGGTTCACGGGGAAAGACAAACAATTCACCGTCTTTGTTCACAGGCTGGCCACCTGCACCACGCACCTTCTCGGTGATCAAAAAGCCTGCGATTTGTTCGGGGAAAGCAGCGCCTGTCGGATGATACTGTACAGAATCCATGTACAGCAATTTGGCACCCGCCCGATACGCCATGACCAACCCATCGCCCGTCGCACCATAGTGGTTGGTCGTATCGAAACCACGGATGTGCAAACGACCGAACCCACCCGTTGCAATCACTGTGGCCTTGGCTTTGACCACAAAGAATTCTTCACTGTCCATGCTGTACAACACCGCACCCGCACAACGACCCGCGTCATCCAGAATGAGTTCCACCGCAGGCATAAACTCTTTGACGTTGATCATATCGGGATGGTTGCGCACTTCGTCCATTAGCGTACGCATGATCATGGCACCGATGTGATCACGGCAGGACAACATACGCTTTCGTGAAGTACCGCCCCCGTGCAACACCTGGAGCGATCCGTCGGACTCTTTGTCCCAGACGACGCCGAGTTTTTCGAGCCACTGTACGACAGCGGGTGCATCTTCGGTCAGCGCCCGAACCAACTCTGGCTTGTTCTCGAAGTGGCCTCCGCCGATGGCGTCCAGATAATGACGAGGCGGAGAATCGGTGCGTGAAACCGCAGCCTGCATACCGCCTTCGGACATCATCGAGTTGGCATCGCCAATGCGCAACTTGGTTGCAATGACAGAACGTATCCCGTGTTCTTTCATGGCGACCAAAGCCGCACTACAACCCGCTCCCCCGCCACCGATCACCAGCAGATCTGTTTCAATGTCCGGGTGGCTGAGGTCAACCTGTTCGGTGCGAAGCCAAGAATGCGACTCAAGGAGATCGGCGACCTCTGTGGTCAGTATCTCTCCCCGATTGGGGCCAATCCGCACGGATCGACGTGCATCCGCTTTAAAGTCTGGATGGAAACCGTCCAACACCGCGCTGCGCTCGTCGGCATTCATGGGCGCATAAACAGGCGCAGGTTTTTTACCGAGCTCCACGCGCCTAGCACGCGTTTCGACCACTTTGCGCAACGACTCCGCCATGTATTCTGGATACATCTCGTGCTCTCCCCGTCCGTTACTCGGTATCACGCGCATAATAGCGATCGGAAAGGGCCGAACGCCCGAGCGCCATCAGTTCCGCATACTCGGCATCATACCGACCGTCCGCAACAGCACCCACCCGCACGGCCAACTCCGGGCTGTTCTTGCTGAGGTAACGACCGTACAGACGCTTTGCGAGTGTCGCGACCAGGGGTTGCGTGATCTCGGCCGGGCAGCGCAGCATACAAAGGCCACAAGCAACGCAATAATAAGACAGTTCCGTGATGGCGGCGATATCGCCCCGTTTCGCGGCCTGCACATAGTCCATCACACGAATGTCTTGTGGACAGGAGCGGGTGCAGGTATTACAGGCAACACACCGGAAAACCACCGGATACGTTTGTTGCACAGCACTGACGTTTGGCTTCAGTTTTTCGATGTCGTAGACGACTTTCTCGGCCGGAACCGAGGGAATCTGGGCCAGAACCATGCCCTCCTCGACCATCGTGGTGCAGGCGAGGCCAGTACGGATTTTATAATCACCGGACATCCGGTAGATCGTCGCGCAGGCACCACAATAGCCCTCGCGACAACCAGCACCGCGAATAATCTGGTGACCGGCGTACTCGATGGCACCCATGATGGTGGCTGTAGCGGGCACCTCACAGGCCTTGCCCATGACATAAACAGTTACTTTTCGGTCTATTGCCGGATCCGACAGACCCCCGGACGCAGCCGCCGATGCGCTCTTCGCTATCCCCATGCCTCACACCTGTCAGTTGCAGCGACTGCACGCGGTGGAATTCGCGTGCAGACAACACAATGTGCCCCAAAAAATGCACCTTCCGCCAAAGCACAACCCCGTCCTTCTTTTAGGCAACTGTAACGCAATGCTCCGCCTTTGCAATACAGTATTTCCCTACCCCACAGAACCTAGAATACTAGGAAACAAAGGTACATTGGGATGCGGGGGTGCGTGTATCCATGTTGCGACCACGATTGATGTGGTCATCAATCTCTCCAGCGCAGCCCACCATCCGCCCGAACAAGAACGCAGTGAAGGCAGCGGTTTCCATGGCATCGGCTCGGAAATCTCCAGAACAATAACGTGGCCATAGCAGCTTGAGCAACAAAGCAGCGATCACCGCATCGATGTTGACACAAAAGACATTGGCCGTAACCCCATTGTCGAACAGCGACTGCACCAGGGTAGAATAAAAATCGTGGAATACGTTGATCTCTCCGCGTTCTTTGAACAGGCCGGAAAGATAGACTTCACGCGGATCCTTGTTGATCGGTTGTCCCTTAAAGACAGGGTGGTTGATTCCTGGAATGTTACGAACCTCATCCCCTACACCCTTTCTGGCCTTTTTCTCGGCCGCGAAAGCCAGGGCAAACTGCTTGCTCATGGCTGCGAGGTCGATGCCGTGGTGAGGATCCCCTGCATCTTTGAGACCCGAAGCTGAGAACTGATCGATCAGGAACTGAACGCCCTCATAGCCATTGCCACCGTGTGCAAAACCGGTATGGGTCATGAAACCGATCATGGCTTTGTTGATTTGGACGCGTGTCGGGGTTTCTGGGCCATCTGCTGACACTGCACCCTTCGCACCCTGCGCCGAGATGGTACCCACCCCGTTCGAGATGATGAGACCGAGCAACACCTGGAAGGGAAAACGCTTTTCTAGCGTGGGTTCCTCGCCCAAAAGCGCCAAGTAAGCAATCTCCGTGGCAGACCAATGGCCAATTAGATCCGCATGGGGGACGCCACAGAAGCGATCGGGTTCGTGACGCACCGCAGGCACCGAAGCGCCGAGGATGGTCGAGAACAAACGCAGATACCAAGGCAGGTTGCGTGCGGTGGTGCGCGTGATTTTTTTGCGCATCAAAGCATGCCAGCCGATGGTCGTGGTAATGGCCGCCAACACCGCATCTGCCTTCGGATGTCCACCGAGGTGTTTTAGATACTCAATGAACACCGAATGCGCACGGCGTACTACGAGTCCGGCCAACATCGCATTGGCCTTGGCATCGGGCGTGCTGCCTATTAGGGTTTCCCGCTGGGCTTGTGTGGGGTGAATCGCAGAAAAATCAAATCCGACCTGATCGCCCCCATGCAACCCAGAATGGCCAAACAGATCAATCAACACATCCGCTGCGGCACGCGCACCCTCTACCCGTCCAGGCCCCATGGCAGCACAGGCCGCCGACAAAACCGTGTTCGGCGAACTGCCCGACGCACGCACAACATCCGCGATGCCTGCGATGGGATCCCCGTGCAGGTCGACCTTTGCTGCAATCGCGGTATTGCACAGTGCGTTGTCATTGTCGTCGTTGTGCTCGTGGAGGAGTGCCAAAAAGTAATTGGACTCCAACGGGTAACGTGCCGTGTCTAGGATCGACACACCGCTCACACGGGTCACTTGGGTCTTGGCATCCATGATGGAACTGCCAGAGCGATCCTTCATCGGTTCACGCGGGAAGGCAGTACCCACTTGCCGACTCAAGTCAGCAATCTGTTGACGGTAGGGCGCGATCGGTTCCACCAATGGAACATCCAACTCCGCTGGCAAAGACAGCCCTTGGTTGCTCCCAAACCAGGGTTTCAGCGTCAGATCGCCTTCGGAGGCGAAGTCGGGCTCGATGCCATTGAGCTTCATGACCGCCGTCAGCGCGGCTGGGATGTGTGCGATGTTGCTCACCACCGCGCCGCGCTTAGAAACAATGGGATGCTCCGGGGTATACAGACCATCTACCCCAAAAGTCTCCTGGAACCACTCTTCCTTTGCGATGGCATTGTCACCACTGCCGGCCATGGCACCTGCGTGGCCAATGGCGCGGGTCAGCTTGGCTTTCCAGCGCCCCACGACACAAGCCACCATCGGTTTTGTGATGTTTAAATGCTGCTCGTAATACCCACCTGGCTCGATGTACATGACCGCTGCTTTGGTACGGGCATCGTTGTCCATAGCGAAGACAAACTCCGCAGGCCCATAGTGAATATAAAGATCCTTCCCTGAAGATATCGACGTCGTGGTACCCCACCCCCCAGACACCAGGTAGCTTGCGATGGTCGTCGTGAAATTACCCGAATTGGAGTAAATCGCCACTGAGCCTTTTTTCAGCGTTTCCTCTGGGTTATCGCCGCCCAGTGCACCCCCAATGCGCACATGGGTCCAGGCATCGGCAACGCCCAGACAGTTGGCACCGAAGACATCCACACGACGTTGCTGTGCCAAGGCGCGAATCTCGCGTGCATCATGCACAGACACCTTTTCGGTGAGGATGAAGACCTTTGTAATCTCAGTGTTGATGCGGAGCAACTCAAACACACCATCACGCACAGCAGCCGGTGGCAAATACACAACACCAACATTGAAACGATGACCGGCTTCCATCCCCTCGCGGACATTGTTGTAGACGGGGATGCTGCCAACTGCCGTTTCCAAGACCTCCCCCTTACGCCCGGGAGAGGTGCCGAACACTACATTCCCACCGGAGTAGGAATGGCTGACAGGCGATACTGTTCTGGACTCATTGCCCAGGATGTTTAGCACGCATACACGATCTTCGCGTGTAGCGATTTCTTCCAAGGAATTGATACCAACAAAAAAATGTTTGAATTGGTCTTGTGCGTTCATCAAAATCCCCTATGGAGCAACGCCCAGTTTCTTGGCAAGCAATGCACGCCCCCCGCCCTTCATCCATCGATCGGCTGTCTGTGCGTAGCGCACCACATCGGTCATGGACGAATCGAAGGCAAAGATGCGGTAGGGCAAACCCAGTGCCTCCAAGACATCCTTGAAGACCAACAAACCACGCGACAAATTAGGCCCACCGCGCCCGATCACGACGTAGAGAGGTGTTGGCCCGTGTGCGCTGAAATATTCGCGCAGTGCATCGGCCATGGCTCTAAATGTAACAAAAATATCCGTATTGTTGGCTTTGCCACCGATGATAAACAGCACATTGGATTGTTTCAGCCAGTGCTTTAGACAGATGCGCATGACATCACGCATTTTTTCGTAGGGGGGGTTTCCGCCAAAATCAGACGAGATAATGGCATCGTCTCCCAGAAATTCTGTCACGAGCGAGTTCGCTCCCCCCCCGAAGGTCGGCGCCAGGATCGTTCCGTTTGGATTAATCACAGAAACATCCGACTGCCCTTGGTAGGTACGAAGTTGGTTGATCTCCTGCTCAAAACCCGAATAATCAACTGAGAACAGATCGTTTGGGAGATGCAATCGCTTGACACGAGGATCGTCTCGATCAAAGCCGCATTTGAAATCACAGGCAACGGGCGTCAGCGCACCTGGGCGCTTTTGGCTCATGCGGATGGGATTCAGTTCTAACGTTGTCATGCCGTGGTGGTGGAAGAGATCCCACAGCTTGGGGAGATTTTGTGCGAGCGGAGAAATAATCTGACGGGGGGCGTTAAGCTCCGACAACGCATTGGTGATCACAAACGATTTGAGACCCGTCAACGGATCAAACGGAATATGAACGACTTTGTCTTTCGGAAGTTCTTCGATGTCCATGCCACCGACATGGGTCAGTGTGAGCGTAGGTGCTCGGAAACGGGTGGAATCGCTGATCGCACAATATACTTCATGCTCTGCAGGAACGGCACCCTCGAAAGTCACCCCATTGGACTTATAGACATTATTGCCAACCTGATGCGTGGCAAAATAAAGGCGCTCTTTTTCTCGAAGGGCTGTTTTCAGATCCTTGGCGCGGCCAACAAGCCCTGCTTTACCCTTTTTGCCGATGCCACCAGGGAAATTGGGTTTGATGAACACCTCGCCACAACGTTCGATCAGCCCTTTGATTTCGTGATCCTTCGCTTCTGGCCCCAACACCTCAGCCCTTGGAAACTCGACGATGTCCAAGAGTTTTGCGCCGTACAGCAATCCGCCGATGTTCATCAATGTCTCCGTTTCAATCCGCGCCCCTTGAGGGCGATGAGGAAAGAAGACAGTTTCCCGTCTCCCCGTTACCGAAAACACGTACGCGTACATGTTACGCTTACCCAGAACCATACCCTAATTGGGCAGCGCACCCCACGATACACATACATGTAACACCATCCCAAAACAGAAATCAACACAACTCTTCAAGGGGAAATTAGTTGCGTGTATGGCAACCCATGCAAGCCAGCGATTGACCACGATCGCCGCCGCGCCTCTTTCTTGTTGAGGAACAATACATTACCATACGTGCCGACGAGAGCTGCACGGGAATACACTTTTCCCCCTGCCTCAACGAACACCTAAGCCACTCCAGGTACTAATGCTATTGGAATCAATAGAATACCAGAATATTTGGACTGTGCCGAATGAGTGCCTATAATAAGAGTTTATGGGTGATGTAGTATACTGGACTTATGGGCTTGCTTCCCACACTTCAGCGAAAACCTTACGATTACCACAAAACAGAGAGTATAACCATCATGAAACCAATGAATCTCACGGAAAAGATACTGGCTGCCCATTCGGTGGGGGGTCGTGAACTGCCGCCCGCAGGGGAAGTGCTGACTATCCGGATGGATGAGGCTTTCACGCAAGATGCCACCGGCACTATGGCGATGCTTCAGCTCGAAGCGATGGGTGTAGAGCGGGTCAAGCCGCTGTCTGTCAATTTTGTTGACCACAGTATGATGCAGTCGGGTTTTCGCAACCCTGACGATCACGAGTATCTGCGTACCGTCTCCCAGAAGCTCGGCATTGTGTTTTCTCCGCCAGGCGCGGGGATTTGCCACTTTGTCAACCTTGAGAACTTCGTAAAGCCTGGCATGACCGGCATCGGTGCCGACAGCCATACGGTAAATGCGGGTGGTATGGGTGCCATCTACTTTGGTGCGGGTGGTTATGATGTCGCGTTGGCGATGGCCACAGGCGAATACCAATTGCCCATGCCCCAAGTCGTCAAGATCCACTTGGTCGGTCGTCTGCCGGAAGGCGTCATGGCGATGGACGTGATCCTAAAGATGCTTTCTATCTTTGGCGTGAAAGGAGGCAAGGGTAAAATTTTCGAGTACGCAGGCCCTGGCGTTGCGACGCTCAGTGTGCCGGAACGCGCCACCATCACCAACATGGGTGCCGAGATGGGGGCCTCTACGTCGATTTTCCCAAGTGACGAGCGCACCCGAGAGTATCTACAAAGCCGTGGTCGCGTGGGGGATTACCAGCCCATTGCCGCCGACGAGGGGGCGCAGTATATCAGCGAGACCGAAATCGACTTGTCTACGTTGGAGCCGCTGATCGCGCTCTATCCGTCGCCGGATAAGGTCGAGACGATCAAAGCCCATCTAGGCACCCGCATTCACCAAGTCTGCGTGGGCAGTTGTACGAATAGTTCTTTTGAAAACATTGCAAGCTTTGCAGAACTCCTCAAGGGCCGCCGCGTCGCGGTGGACACCCTCCTCTATCCTGGCTCGCGTGCGGTGGCCATTCAGCTCAGCAACGCTGGGTACATGACTTCGCTTTGGCGTTCCGGTGTTCGGGTCATGGAGAATGGGTGTGGTGCGTGTATTGGCCAGGGTGGTTCTCCAGTAAGCAAGGGCATTAGCCTGCGCACCTTCAACCGCAACTTCCCGAAGCGCTCTGGCACACCAGACGCCCAAGTGCATCTGGTCAGTCCGTTGGTGGCGGCTGCGAGTGCTCTGACCGGTGTGATCAGCCTACCCGATCGCAGTGTGACGATCACCTCAGCCCCGCAAGAGGACGATACCACCTCTTTCGTGAGGCCCTTGCCCATCGAAGAGGCCGCAAAAGTCGAAGTTATTCGTGGCCCGAACATCATGGCGTTGCCGAATTTCGATCCGCTGCCTGGACGTCTCGAGGGGGAGGTGTTGCTGAAGCTTGGCGACAACATCAGCACCGACGATATTCAACCCGCTGGTGTTTATTTGCCGTTGCGTTCCAACGTCAAAGAGTACGCCATGCAGGCGACGTTCAACCAAGTGGACGCGAATTTCTCGAAGCGTGCCGTTGCCCACCGTGATGCAGGGGGGCATGGCATTCTGGTCGGTCGTGAAAATTATGGCCAGGGTAGCTCTCGTGAACACGCTGCCCTGTGTCCACGTTGGCTGGGGATACGTGCCGTGGTGGTGGTGCAATTTGCGCGCATTCACGTTGCCAATTTGGTCAACTTCGGTATCGTTCCGCTCACGTTCCGCAATACGGCAGACTACGACAAAATCAGCCAGGGCGATCGGGTGTCGATTGACGTCTCGAACCTAGAGGGCGATGTGTTCCTAGAGGTCAATGGTGAGAAAATCCCATTGGCACCTGCGTTCGACGCAAAAGACATCCCCACGTTGAAACTGGGTGGTGCTATGTCCCAGTTCAAGGCAACCTACGCCAAGTAGTTACCGCAATACCATAATGCTTTTAGCCTTTGATAAACCCCTTCCCCGTGATCGGGGGAGGGGCTGGGGGAGAGGGTTGATCTTTTGAAGTTGATTCTTCTGTAATTGATTCTTCTGTAATTAATTCTTTTATGATTTTCTTTTTTAAAATCATAAAATCAATTAAAGAATCAGTCAAAATTGATTAAAAATCAGTCAAAATCAATCAAGAAAAGTCAAACCCAGAAGATTACCGCTCCCTGCCACCCCTCTCCTTTCGGGCGAGGGGCGATGTAAAGTCAAAAGCATCCGCGTTGGACGGTTTTTATTAAGGGTACAGAACCCTCACCATTCCCATTATTGATGTGGGCGGTGATGCAAATCAGGAGTATAAAAAATGCTTGACATTATTTACACCAAGGTCGATGAAGCCCCAGAATTGGCGAGTGCTTC
This sequence comes from uncultured Thiotrichales bacterium, assembly GCA_903824965.1. Lineage (GTDB taxonomy): Bacteria > Pseudomonadota > Gammaproteobacteria > CAIRSR01 > CAIRSR01 > CAIRSR01. The sequence goes on along the minus strand of CAIJYR010000189.1, from coordinate 2,956 downwards.
CTTTCTGCCCATAATTCAGGCTTTTGCTGGCCCTGCTGGTATTACAGTGGGCACCAAAGATATTTCTTTGGCAGGCAGAATCATCGCCATGTTTCCCGATTTCCTTACGGGGCCCCAAAAGCAGTCGGATGATTTGGCGGAACTGGGTGCATTGGTCACGAGTCCCGATGCCAATGTCATCAAATTGCCCAACGTCAGTGCTTCTCAGCCCCAATTAGATGCTGCCATCAAAGAACTGCAAAGCCAAGGGTATCCACTGCCACTTTACCCCACAGAGCCCACCACTGATGTAGAGCGTGACATCAAGGCGCGCTATGACCGCGTGAAGGGCAGTGCCGTCAATCCTGTACTGCGTGAGGGCAATTCTGATCGTCGCGCACCCTTGGCGGTCAAAGAGTATGCCAAGAAAAATCCACATTCGATGGGCAAATGGTTGCCAACCTCCAAAACCCACGTTGCCAGCATGACAAGTGGTGATTTTCGTTCCAACGAGCAATCGGCCACGGTCGCTGTTGGGGCGGCGGGTGGTGGGGCCATTGAATTCGTGGATGCAGCAGGCACGATCACGAACCTCAAGAAAATCTCCCTCAAGGCAGGCGACGTGATCGATGGTACGGTCATGAACGCCCAGGCATTGCGTGCGTTTTTTAAAGAACAGATCGCCGATACCAAGGCCAAGGGGATACTGTTTTCCCTGCATCTAAAAGCCACCATGATGAAGGTCTCTGATCCAATCATCTTTGGCCACGCGGTTTCGGTCTTTTTTGAGGATGTTTTTACCAAGCATGCAAAAGCATTGGCGGATGCCAAGGTCAATCCTAACAACGGATTGGGCGATTTACTGAGTAAACTGCAATCGCTGCCTGCTGAGCAGAAAGCAGCCATTGAGCATGATGTTCAAGCTTGCATGGAACAACAGCCAGCATTGTACATGGTTAATTCGGATCGCGGAATTACCAACCTGCATGTGCCGAGTGATGTGATCATTGATGCTTCTATGCCTGCGATGATTCGTGCGGGTGGAATTGGTTGGGGGCAGGATGGGAAAGCCTGTGACACCAAAGCTGTGATTCCGGATCACTGTTATTCTGGAGTTTATGACGAGGTGATCAAAGACTGCATTCAAAACGGTGCGCTCAATCCTGCAACGATGGGTACGGTGCCGAATGTGGGTCTGATGGCACAACAGGCCGAAGAGTATGGATCGCATCCCTATACTTTCCAGGCACCGGATCGCGGTACCATTCGCATTGTAGACGGTGCAGGGAGCGTAATGCACCAACACGGCGTCGAAGCCGGTGACATTTGGCGTATGTGCCAAACACGTGATGCGCCTATCCAGGATTGGGTGAAGCTTGCGGTGACGCGTGCACGCATTTCGGGCACGCCTGCGGTTTTTTGGTTGGACAAGACCCGCCCCCACGATGCACAACTCATCCAAAAGGTTGAACGCTACCTGCAAAATCACAACACTAAAGGACTCGATATCCGCATTCTGTCTCCGGAAGAGGCGACGCGTCTTTCTTTGCATCGCATTCGCCAAGGTTTGGATACCATTTCTTGCACGGGCAATGTGTTGCGTGATTACCTCACCGATTTGTTCCCCATTTTGGAAGTGGGAACCAGCGCCAAGATGTTGTCCATCGTGCCGCTTATGAACGGTGGTGGTTTGTTCGAGACAGGTGCAGGCGGATCAGCACCCAAACATGTGCAGCAGCTCGTAGAAGAAGGGTTTTTGCGTTGGGATTCGTTGGGTGAGTTCTGTGCTTTGGGCGCTTCTTTTGAGCACATGGGCGTTACCCGTGGGAATGCGAAAGCCATGGTGCTTGCTAAGACGCTCGACCAAGCAGTTGGCAAACTGCTCGATCACAACAAGTCCCCGGGTCGGAAACTCGGTGAGTTGGACAATCGGGGCAGTCATTTTTACATTGCGATGTATTGGGCACAGGCGCTGGCGTCGCAGGACGATGACTCGGCCCTTAAACAGCATTTCACGCCCATGGCTGCACAGTTGACGAGCAACGAGGGCAAGATTCTGGAAGAATTGGCTGCTGCACAAGGCAAGCCTTCTGATCTGGGTGGTTATTACCACGCTGATCCGAAAAAGGTGGCCGCCGTAATGCGTCCCAGCCCTACGCTGAACGCAATCATCGGTTAGTTTCTTGATTTAGATCTAGCCCCTCTCCTGAGGATAGGGGTGGCAGGGAGAGGTAGGGGGCTGGTTTTGATTGTTCTTGGTTGCTTTTGTTATTTGAAAAATCGCAAAAGAAATTAACTTCAAAACCCGGTACTGTCTCTCACAGCCCCTTCCACGATTTATCGTGGAAGGGGTTTTTATGTTACTGACGAGAAAACACCGTGAACATAGGATCAAAAATCGTAGATCGGCTGGTCTCGTATCTAGAGCATAAGATAGGAAACAGTGTCGTCATCGTACCAAGCGATCTGGAAGTACAAACGAATAGAGGTGGCGGAAAGAAAACGCTGTTGAATGTTGGTGGTGGAAGTAAGGCATTTCCTATCCCTGCGATCTATGACGATTATGAACAGATTCTTCTGGATGTGGATCAGAGGTCTGGCGCTGATATCGTTTGCGATGCCCGATCATTGTTGAATATCTCAGAGCTAGCCAACCGATTCGACGTTGTGTATTGTGCACACAATCTCGAACATTATTACCGACATGATGTACCCACGGTATTGGCCGGATTTGAGAAAACCCTCAAGAAAGAGGGGTACGTTCATATTATTGTTCCTGATTTGTCATTCGTCTTCTCGAAGCTTGCGAATGGGGCGGATCTAAACGACGTTGCCTACAGGGAAGTCGCCATTTTTCGCGATACCCGACTGGGACATCCCAGTCGCCGTCGGGAGCGAAAAATTGGCGACATGCCGTGCCTTCGGCGCCCGCGCCGCCCTGCGTCCGCCACGACTCGCCACTTCGCTGGCTCGCCAT
>CAIJYR010000188.1 GCA_903824965.1 uncultured Thiotrichales bacterium | reverse complement strand
CTGCAATTATAACCATCAAATTATCTTTATGATCACTTAATGCCTCACACAACGTATCTATGCATTCTTTCGAAAAAGAATCTCGTTTTTCTTGACTACCTAATGAATATGCTTCGTCTATGAATAAAACTCCTCCTAGACTTTCTTTTATTACATCTCTTGTTTTTAACGCTGTTTGTCCTAAATATCCTGCCACTAAATCACTTCTTGTCACCTTCTTAAATGTGCCTTTTGATAAAATTCCTAGTTTTGAAAATATAGAACCAATAATCTTTGCAATTTCGGTTTTGCCAGTTCCAGGTGGTCCAATTAATAAGAGAATGTTTGCAGATGAATCCATGTAGCGATCGTAAGATTTTTAAGAAATTTGAACGTGGCCAAACAGAAGGTATAACGCAGGGGGTCGGCCTAGGATTGGCCATTTGCAGTGCTATTATCGAAGCACACGGTGGTACCCTGCGGGCAGAAAACCGTCGTGGTGGTGGCGCACGTTTCGTATTTTCCCTGCCATGCGGTACTCCCCCGACCATTCATACCATCGAAGAGGATGGTGCTCAAGATTGTGATACTTTGCAATGAACAAGCGTTCACTTGTTATCATTGTCATCGAAGATGAACCGACGATTCGGCGCTTTGTCAGAATGTCATTAGAAATGGATAGCTATCAAGTCCACGAAGTTGATTCTATAAGACGAGGCCTGATTGAAGCGGGTACTCGTCAACCCGATCTGATCATTTTAGATATTGGCTTACCAGATGGCGATGGAATAGATTTCATACGTGACGTACGTACTTGGTCTGACATTCCGATTATTGTACTATCAGCGCGGGCTACTGAGGCGGATAAAGTGGTCGCAATCGACACTGGTGCCGATGATTACCTGACAAAACCTTTTGGTACTGCTGAACTGCTGGCCAGAGTGCGTGCCCAATTACGGCGCAGGGCTTATACCACAGGAAACGCAACGACATTATTTGAATTTGGAAAAATACGCATCGATCTCATCAAGCGCAGTGTGGAGCGTGCCGGAGTAGCATTGCACCTAACACAAATAGAGTACCGTCTTTTGGTTTATCTGATCAGTCATGCAGGCAGTGTTCTTACTCATCGTCAGATCCTTACTCATGTGTGGGGGCCATCCCAGGTCGATAGAAGCCATTACGTTAGAGTCTATATGGGACACCTACGCAAAAAGATCGAGGATGACTTTCTAAGGCCGAAACACATTATTACAGAAACAGGGGTAGGTTATCGATTTGTCACTTAAACAGGATCCCACCCATCCCCTTGCGCACGGATGGACTCATAGAGCACGAAACAGTTCTTGCCCGATTGCTTGGCCTTGTACATGGCTTGGTCGGCGTGACGGATCAGGTCACCTACCTCGCTCTCATCATCGGGATACAGAGTCACCCCCACACTGGCGGACACCGTAACGATCTGATCTTTGATGTCAAAGGGTAGCCGGATCGTGGCCAAGAGGCGCTCGAGGATATCATAGCATTCGTTCTTCCGATCCAGACTACACAACACCAGAACAAATTCATCTCCACCCACCCTGGCCAGAGTATCGTATTCTCGCAGGATATTTCTGATGCGCTTGGTCAATTCGCACAACAATTGATCGCCTGCATCATGGCCCAGTTGGTCATTGACAGGCTTAAAACCATCCAGATCAAAATAGCTGATCGCCAACGGTCGCCTCGTGCGTTTTGCCTTGGCAACGGATTGACTCAGCCGATCGACCAACAATCGGCGGTTCGGAATGCCAGTCAGTGGGTCATAGTAGGCGATCCCTTCTAGGTTATTGACCTGCACCTGTGCAATGGAAAGTGCCAAGGTGCGGGCTTCTACGAGCGATTCTAGGTGATCACGATAGAGTTCAACCTCTTTGCGTAGGCTCTCTCGTTCGAGGAGATTACGAATGCGCTGCCGTGCAATCTTGATGTTGAGTGGCTTGGTAATATAGTCTGCGGCCCCCAATTCTAAGCCTGCGCTCTCTGCCTCGCTCTCGGTCATCGCAGTAATAAAGATGACAGGAATCTTGCGGAGGATGGGATCGGCCTTCAACCGCCGACACGTCTCATAACCATCGATACCAGACATCATAATGTCCAGCAAAATGAGGTCTGGAGGAGATTTGGCAGCGATCACAAGCCCTTCTTCCCCAGAGGTTGCAATCCGTAATTTAAATTCGTTGGACAGTGCCGCACCAAACGTCAGTAAATTGGTAGGGGTGTCATCAATGATGAGGATTTCTTTGCGTTGTTCAGCCATTATGCCTCCCAACCTTTAGCGGTCATGATAGTACGTAGATGCTGTAGTGCCGCATCAAAATTGCATTGCCTAATGAGTTGCATGACTTTAGAGAAAGTTGCAGCCATCTCGGTGCCCGTCAATACTTCTTGCAAAGCATTTGCCCGTTCAATGGCATCGAAGTCTTTCTCTTCGAGCAAGGGAATAAGTGCGCGTATCCTTGGAAGAAGGTCTGTTTCATCTATCCCCTTCATCGCAGCAGCCAATGGCTTTTTCTTCACCCACTGATGGATGCTGTCCCGTATGTTATCGATTGAGAATGGTTTTGTGATGAAGTCATCCATCCCAACAGACAAGCAACGCTGACGCGTCTGCTCGAAGGCGTCTGAAGTGAGCGCAACGATGGGATGGCGTTTTGTCTGGTGTTTGGCCTCCCAACGTCGTATCCACTCTGTAGCAGTATAGCCATCCATCACGGGCATATGCAGATCCATGAATATCATATCCATGTGTTCTTCGTTTTCTATCATATTCAATGCCTGTTGTCCGTTGTAGGCAAACAATACGTGCATCCCGAGTTTCTGTAGAAAGGTTTCGATGATGACGCAGTTGGTTTTATCGTCCTCCACCACCAGCACAGTGCCGGACAGTAGAGAGGTATCACCCTTGGTATCCACAAATTCGGTGTTGTCGGCAGGATCAGCAATCACAGCAGCCCTTAGGGTAAACCAGAATCTAGAACCCTTGCCAACCTCGCTTTCAAAACCAACCTCTCCCTCCATGATTTTTGCGAGTCGAGAGACAATCGACAAACCAAGGCCAGTGCCACCGTATTGTCGCGTGATGGATCCGTCTACTTGAGAAAAAGGCTCAAATATCAGGTGCCGCATCTCTTCGGCAATGCCAATGCCAGTGTCTGTCACAGAAAACCGAAGCACTGCCATTTCTTCGTCGCGTGCGATTTCCGAGGCTTCGAGGGCAATGCTGCCTCTTGCAGTGAATTTAATGGCATTCCCAACCAGATTAGACAACATTTGATGAAGACGATACGGATCGAGCAAGTAAGCAAAATCTGGCCCCACCCAGCGTTCCGTGATGTGCAAGGATTTGAGGTGTGCAGCCTCTGTAAACAATGTATTAACGCTATGGAGAGCGGTGGATGGTTTTGTGGAAACCAGGTCTAGTCGAATTTTTCCTGCTTCTACCTTAGAGAGATCCAGAATATCATTTAACAATGTGAGCAGTGTTTTTCCAGACGTGAGGATTGTTTTTGCGTAGCTTCGACGTTCATACTCTCCGACTTCTGAAGCGGCCAATATCTGCGCCATGCCAAGGATACCATTCATTGGCGTGCGAATTTCATGGCTAATGGTGGCCAGAAAACGACTCTTGGCAACACTGGCACTTTCTGCTTGTTTACGTGCCTCAATTAATTGCAGTTCCGTGTGTTTTTGATCAGAAATGTCTGCTGCAAAGCCAATGATCTTATAAACCTGACCGTGTTCGTCTCGCAAAGCAGCCAGCGTGGTAAGGAACCAACAAGCGTCTTTTGGATATAATTGCTCTTCGTACACTTGAGTCCCTTCATGGAGACATCTTGTGTAGTGATCATGCAATGTTTCACCAATGACAGGCCCAAAAACCTCTTCAGGACTTTTTCCAATCGCTTGTGCGGAAGGGATGCCTGTAAAAGATTCTCCAATATGATTCCATCCGCCATACTTGAATTCTCCAGACGGACTGACATTGATAACGAAAATGGCTGCATGAATGTTGTCATAAATGGCTTTCAGAAACGCCTCACTTTCACGCAGCGCCGCTTCCGATCGTTTCTTTTCGGTAATATCGACAGAAATACCAAGCAAGTATTCAGGCTCTTCCTCTCCGACGGCCACTTTCCAGGTATGCAAATAGCGTTCTTCTCCGCTTGCAGTTTTGATGGGTTCTTCAGCGATCTCGGTCACTTCTCGTGTCGACAAGACGGCACGATCGGCAGCCGTAAACCAATCTCCCTGTTTCTTTGGCCATAGATCATAATTTCCTTTGCCGATCAGGTCGTGGCGTGAATATCCAAGCAAATGCTCGCCCGCACGATTGAACAACACGAACCGTAAATCGCTTGCACGTTTTACAAATACCATAATTGGGATGTGTTCTACGATACTCTGTAGTAGTTGTTGCGACGCACGCAACTGCTTCTCGGCCTCTTTCTGTTTTGTAATATCACGTATCGTTCCGAGCAAGCGTATTTGACCATCGATTTCAACCTGTTTGACCGTCACGAAAGTGGTCAACACGCGTCCATCCTTGCAAACCATGGGCGCCTCAAACTCCGCAAAACCCTGTGTTCTAATGGCATGGACACGTTTCTCGGTGTCCTGAGGCACATTGCCTTCTATTTCTGTGATGGTGATCTGCAACAATTCATCACGCCTGTAACCAAGCATTTTACACCAAGCATCATTCGCGTCCAATATCCTGGTTGAGACAGGATCCACCATCCCCATCCCATCATGTGATTGCTCGAAATAGGTCTGATATCTTTTTTCAAGAGAATCTAAAAGTTTGCTTTTTGCGCTCATGCTTGCATGGGTTGGTATTAGCAATGCGTCTGGCATAATCAACCAGACAGCAATAGCGGCGGCAAGTGATACCAAGGCTGTGATTGTCTTGATGATGGAATCTATTCCATAAAAAGGATACCAGAGCGTCACAATATGCGAAGCGTGTGTCAAACCGCAGCTAATGATAAAAACACCAAACAACACTGCCACACCGCGAAATCGAATATCGCGGCGCTTTATAACAAAATACACTAGGGCAACCGGAATGGTAAAATAAGACAATGCGATTACGCTGTCTGCAATCACCTGGCTCCAAAAAAGTTCAGGCCGCCACGTAATACAGACACCATGGGGTATCAAGCCGTCTGGCGAGAGGAACCTTTGTATAGACTCCAACATAGCCCACCTCGTAGGTGTTTTCTTAGGTCTGTGCCTGGGTAGATATCCGCTTCATCGTCTCTTCGATCCAACACTCTGCGTCGGCATTGATTTCGGTCGCACGACGCCCCAAGGTCGGAATGGGTGGCCCGATGACCACCTGAATGGTACCCGGTCGTTTCAGGAAGGAGCGCCTTGGCCAATACTCACCCGCATTGTGTGCAATGGGCACAACGGGAACCGCTGTATGCTCAGCCAGCATAGCGCCTCCTATAGCATAACGCCCTTTTTGCCCAGGAGCCATGCGCGTTCCCTCAGGAAAAACAACAATCCAACGGTTGGCCGCTACCCGTTCCTTGCCTTGGCGAATCAGCGAATGGAGCGCCTGACGACCTGCACTGCGGTCGATGGCAATTGGCTCTAGGACAGCAAGACACCAGCCAAAAAAAGGTACCCAGAGCAGTTCGCGTTTTAAAACCCAGGCCATCGGGGGCACAATCTGTTGAAGAGACAACGTTTCCCAAGCCGATTGGTGTTTGGCGAAAACCACCGCTGGCGTGGAGGGCAGGTTTTCTTGTCCATGCACCACATAGTCCAAACGACACGTGACCCGTAACCACCACAACATAGCGCGTGCCCATTGCCGAACGATCACATAACGCCGTGGGTAGGGCAGTAGGTAGGCAAACAGTGCAATGGGTACAAACGGCGGCACCGTCAAAATCATGACGGTGGTGAATAAAAAACTACGCACGTAGAGCACCCCCAGCGCAAAAAAAGACAGTGGCATAGGGGAGGGTGCCTGGTTTTCTGGAATCGGGTTCTCTGGAATCATCGGGTAGGTCTCGTTCTGTTACACGGGTACGCTTTGTTTTTCCTGCAAACACCGCTCCAGCCCTGTTCGCCAGTGAGGGAGTTCTATGCCAAAAGTATGCTGTATTTTGTCCAAGGCGAGACGTGAGTTGAAGGGTCGTTGGGCGGGAGTCGGATAGTCTTGGCTCCGAATCGCATCGATTTTTTGCACTTTGAGGGCGTCTCCGTGCGTGCGCAACCCCTCTACGATGGCAAGCGCGAACTCATACCAGCTCGTCTCTCCTGCATGACACAGGTGGTAGATTCCACGGGGGAAATCCGGCATCGCAAGTGCTTTTTCTAGACTCGTCAGGGTCGCCTCCGCCAAATCCGGCGCGTAACTAGGAGCGCCCCGTTGATCCGAAACCATCCGTAGGTTGTCTCGTTCTTTTGCAAGACGACAAACCGTATTGAAAAAGTTCTTTCCCCACGCATCGTACACCCAAGAGGTGCGGAAAATGATCCAGTCTCCCCCTGCCTCCCTCACAGCACAATCTCCCCGCCACTTGCTGCGCCCATAGGCACTCAGAGGGCTAGCGGGAGCGTCTTCGCGCCAGGGCACTGTACCTTCACCAGAATACACATAATCGGTAGAATAATGGACAAACGGCACAGGACGCTCTGCACACCAACGCGCCATCAAGCGCGGCGCTTCGCAGTTGATGGCGTCCGCGATAGACTCCTCTTGTTCCGCCCGATCCACTTGCGTGTATGCGGCTGCATTGAGGACGACGCACGGTTGCACCGATTCCAGAAACGAGAGAATCTGTGCTGGATTCGCAAGGTCAACCTGTTCTCGCGAAACCCCCAGGGCACGTGATCCGAGTTGTTGTACCAGCGCCCTCCCGATCTGACCAGAAGCACCAAAGACAACGAACGGTTTTTGAGAAGGATGGCTAAGAAAAGGCTGAGGCATGGGCGCTCTCCAAAGTGGCTGGGCGGATCCTACCGTTTTTCGAGTCCAAAAAAACGATGAGCATCGATTGGATTGCAGCCAACTGGCCCGCGCCCCCTCAGGTACGTGCCCTAACCACGACCCGCCGAGGCGGGGTGAGTTGTGGCCCCTATGCGGGGCTGAACCTGGCCACCCACGTCGGGGACGATCCGAGCGCGGTCGCGCACAACCGACAACTGCTACGCACACAGTTTGCACTCCCCACGGAACCACACTGGCTGGATCAAATACACGGCACCTGTGTGGTGGAGGCACGGGACGCAAAGGCTACAGCACCTTGTCCAGCGGACGCGAGTTATGCCTACCAGGTTGGGGTGGTGTGCGCGGTGCTGACTGCGGATTGTTTGCCGGTGTTGTTCTGTGATCGGGCGGGAACACGCATCGCTGCGGCCCATGCCGGTTGGCGTGGTTTGTTGGCGGGCATCCTAGAACAGACCCTCACCACACTCGACACAGACCCAGGATCGGTCATGGCATGGCTTGGCCCGGCTATTGGCCAAACGGCGTTCGAGGTGGGCGAGGAGGTGCGTAGCGCCTTCTTAGAGGCGGATGCAGGAGCTTCCGTGGCTTTTCAACCATCCCCCAATGGACGCTGGCTTGCGGATATGTACCAACTGGCACGTCGTCGTTTGATCGCGGCCGGTGTCGAGCGCCTCTATGGGGGCGGATGGTGCACCGTGAACGAACCAGGACGTTTTTACTCGTACCGTCGGGAGGGTGTCTGTGGACGCATGGCGAGCCTCATCTGGTTGACAGAACGGTAAAGCACCTCTTATTCGACGGTAAGTTATGGTATTCTTTGGGTAGGTTTTCTTTGTGACGCCACCCATCATACACAGTATGATGAGCAAAATATCGAAAGCAAAAGCAAGACAGAAGTATCGGATGAAGAAAGCTGCAGCCCGTTTGCGATGGCGGATAAAAGATTTGATCTCTGAGATCCATCACAAAGCGGCAACGTGGCTCTGTAAGACTGTTGATGTTGTCGTGATCCCGCCGTTTGAAACCCATCGAATGGTGTCCAAACTTCGCAGCAAAACGGCAAGTGCCATGCTGACGTGGGCACACTTCCGTTTCAGGCGGATTCTCGATAACACAGCAGAGATATTGAGCACTCGCCTGGTTGAGCAAGACGAAGCGTACACGAGCAAGACTTGCTCCGCTTGTGGGCAGATCCACAAGATTGGTAGCAAGAAAACCATGAATTGTTCTTGCGGAGCGGTGCTTGACCGCGACGAGAACGGCGCTCGCGGGATATTCCTGCGGGCATTGGGAGATTCCCCCTCACTGGAGAGCTATCTCCTGTGTGCATTTGTTGACGAACGGTAACGTCCGTTAACTTAAAAGAATCGGAGTTTCTAGATACGATGGACTCTACAACAGACATTGATGCGGCTGCGAATGAACTGCTGAAAGGAATCGATATACCGCCACAACCAGCCATCCTGCTCACCATTGCACAGGAGAAAAAGAACGAATATCCCAATATAAAGAAGATTGCAGCAGAAATTTCCAAGGATGTTGCGCTTTCTGCGGCCATGCTCCGTGCAGCCAACAGCCCAGCCTTCGGAGTACGAAATAAAATATCTTCTATTAGCAATGCAGTAATGTCCCTTGGACTGAATGTTGTTTTCAGTCTCGTGACTGCCTTATGTTTGAGAAACGCCATGCCAGGCAAGGGGAAACAACGCTTTGAGCGGTTTTGGGATACCGCCGCAGACAGTGCGCTTGCTTGTTCCTTTCTCGCAGGACGATTCAAGGTCATGAATCCTGATCAAGCGTATATGCTTGGATTGTTCCACGATTGTGGCATCGTCCTGATGATGCACAAATTCAGCAATTATATGGATATCTTAAAAGAAGGCAATGCAAGCACGGAAGAACTACTGACGGCGATTGAAGACAGAGCGTGCGGTACGAACCATGCAGTCATCGGGTATCTGGTTGCACGTTCTTGGTTCCTGCCGCAAGACATCAGAGATACGATTCTTCGTCACCACGATGAAACGGTTTTTACCAAGCTGGAAGATCGCGCTCTTGCACAGGAGGTTGGCCTTCTGACGCTTGCTGAACATTGTTGTCATTCGTATCACCGACAAAGCGAAGATCTGATATGGTCACGTACAGGCAACACGATTGTTGAAATGCTCGATATTACAGAACCCAAGTTGCCACCTATCAGGCGACGAAGACCGCATAAGAAATATGATATTTCAGGCTGCGAATTGAAAGCTGTGAGCCAGGACAAACAGAAATGCTTTTAATTCAAAACCAGCACTGGTAACTGCATGAATCGTCT
>CAIJYR010000187.1 GCA_903824965.1 uncultured Thiotrichales bacterium | reverse complement strand
GTGGCAACTTGGGTTACTATAATCATCTCGTCCATTTTACTTCCCCATCGGCAACCAATAGATTGATTACTATAAGGCTACATTAATCCATTACCTCTTGGAAGGATTCTGATGGTGGTCATAGGTGGCAACTTGGGTTACAGAAGAAGATGTGCGTGATGTCATTTCTGATGTACAAGATCTGTTGTCCAATGAATGAGCATGGTCCGTGAATGGCGATAGAAACGCATCAAGAGGACGCATTGTCTCTAGAAGCTGTCTTGCGCATGCAGTCGTTGCTTGTCGCACTGTTGGATCTTGCCCTCAGTTCACTGCCTTTCTCCGAACGGATGCAACGGATCCTGACGTTACTGCTCAACCACGTTTGGCCCGTGCCGAACACGCATTGCGGTGGTATGCTCCTGTTGAACGATCAATTGCCATTCGGAGACTGGAAAATCATCTCCAAAATCGGCGTGCGAGAATCTCGCGAAAGAGTTGTCTTTACCTGCCGATTGAGTCCTACTGGATGCACATGCCACAAATCAACAGAGGAGGGCTACCGATTTATTCAATGCTTTCCTCTGAGTAATGCCTATGAGACCCTCGGTGTTCTACAGTTGTTTGCTGAGGTGGAAGTGATCGATGACGTCGCATTCCGCGATGCCCTCGATCAGATTCGGCGCACCTTCGTGAGCATGATCGAGCAAGAACGGATTATCCAAGCCGCTGGTATGATGGGTGGCTTTCTGGCAGACGAGACCGAACGTGAGATAGCTGCCAACAAAGCAAAAAGTGCCTTTCTGTCCAACATGAGCCATGAAATCCGTACACCGCTGAACGCAATCATTGGCATGACCGATCTGATTCTAAACACAACGCTCACCCGTGAGGAAGAGCGTCAGAATCTACAGATTGTACAGAACGCATCCATCACTTTACTGAATCTCATCAACAGTATTCTGGATCTTTCCAAAATTGAAGCCGGATCTTTGATCATAGAAAGTATTCCCTTTGACCTTCTGGAACAAGTAGAGAGCGTTTGCGAGAGCATTGCCATCGATGCACATCGAAAGGGTCTGAACTTCTATTTCCACTGTCGCATGGATCTTTCGCAGATGCTAGAAGGCGACTCACTGCGAATCAAGCAGATTCTGATCAACCTCATCAACAATGCCATCAAGTTTACCGAACACGGCGAGATCGTGTTGCGAATAGAAGAACAACCCTCCATCGATCCGCAGCAAGTGCTACTACGCTTTTCCGTTTCTGACACTGGCATTTGCATCCCCCTGGAGAAACAGGCGAGTGTGTTTGATCACTTCACGCAGGCAGACGTTTCTACGACCAGGAAATACGGCGGCACCGGTTTGGGCTTAGCCATATCCAAACATCTTGTGGAAAAGATGGGCGGGCAGATCGGGGTGGAAAGTGTCCCCAACCAAGGGACGCAGTTTTATTTCTCCTTACGCTTCCCATGCAGCCAGGCCCAGAAACCTGATCCCTCGGTCAATCGCCCCTTGCAGGGTGTGCGCGTGCTGTTGGGCGATCCCCATGCAACAGGTCGTGCGATCTTGCAGGATATTTTGGAGCGATTTGGCGCGGACGTGATAGCAGCGGCCGATCACAACACCGTATTGGCGAGGCTCGCTGGGGATCGACCCTTCGATATGTTGTTGCTGGACGAAGCCATGGTACGCACCCTGTACGATATTTCTTTTTCCGTCGATTTTCCATCCCCCCGCTCTGGATCTGGCGTACAGTGGCCCAAAGGGTGTGTGCTCTTCGTTTCTTTGCACATTACCAAAGAGAACCTGCCGCGTCCACCGTGGTTGCAGGATGCCATCGCCCTCAAGAAACCAATACGTTATTTTCCATTGTTGCGTACAATACAACGCATTCTGGGTCTTGTGACACACGCACCAGAACCACTATCTTCTACCATCGTGCGCCGCAGCAATATTGAGTCGATGCGTATTTTGCTGGTGGAGGACATCGAGGCCAATCAGCAATTGGCGATTGCCATCCTGGAACATGCAGGTCATCATGTCGTGACGGTAGGCAATGGTCTTGAGGCACTGCATCAATTACAACAGCAAACCTTCGATGTGGTGTTGTTGGACTTGCAAATGCCAGAGATAGATGGCTTCGAAGTGCTGGCGCGTGTTCGCCGAGGCGCAGAGGGTATACTACAGTCCAAGATTCCGATTGTCGTTGTCACGGCTGTGGCACTCACCGGCGAGCGGCGGCGCTGCATGCAGGCAGGTGCAAACGGTTTTCTCCTCAAGCCCTACCGCGCCAGCGCACTGATCGAAGTCGTCGAGACACATGCGCGTAAAAAAGTCACCAAACCACCGATCGCTCTGCTCCAAACGGTCGAGGGGGTGGAGGCCGAGACCCTTCTACAAAGCAAACGATTGTTTGCTTCGGCCTCCGCTCAACCGTTGCTGGATCTACAGCAAGCAATCACCCTGAGGAACATCGGCCAAGCGGTACAGGCTGTCAAGCAACTGCAAGAGAGAGCTGCCTCTATCGGGGCCACACGGGTGAAAACACAGGCGATCCGCATGTTGGGCCACATCGAGATGCTGGATTGGGAGGAGCTTGAGGGAATGTATGTGGATATGGAACAATGCGTTCAACGTGTTCTAGACATCCTATCCGAAGAGCTGTCGTAGAGATTCTTTTCTAGAGGATTGATCTCATTATGAAAATCTTGATTGCCGATGACGAGCTACAGAACAGAAAATTGCTCAGAGACTATCTGAAAGCCTATGGCCATTGTGACATGGTCGCCGATGGGAAGGCCGCTGTGGAGCTGTTCACCGCAGACCTGGAAGACGGCGACCCCTACGATCTGATTTTGCTCGACATTATGATGCCAGTGATGGATGGCCAAAAAGCCCTGTCCAAAATCCGCGCAGCCGAAAAAAAGATCGACCCACAAGGGGTAAAACAGACCCCCGTCCTCATGGTCACGGGTCTTGATTCCTCCTTGCAAGCCATGGAAGCCTATTTCCGTGGTGGCTGTTCCGATTATATTACCAAGCCTGTGATACGTACTGCCCTGTTGGAGAAATTGAGGAAACTACGACTGATTCCCGCCGAAGAATATGCTGGGTAAGTGCTGCCTCGCCCTCTGCCAGATCATTA
Source organism: uncultured Thiotrichales bacterium (assembly GCA_903824965.1). Classification (GTDB taxonomy): domain Bacteria; phylum Pseudomonadota; class Gammaproteobacteria; order CAIRSR01; family CAIRSR01; genus CAIRSR01. The sequence goes on along the minus strand of CAIJYR010000187.1, from coordinate 7,134 downwards.
CCCGAAGCGGTGATAGACATGATCACATACCTATTCCATCCCGCTTGCCTCTTGTTGCCTGAGATGCAGGAAGAAGCGTTTACCCACCTCAGGCAATCCATCCAGACAGGATATGATGCAAACCATCCGATCCTGTTGTGTGAGGGCAAAATACTGGACGGGCGACACCGCTATCTTGCGTGTCTTGCCGAGTCCATAGAACCCCTTTTTCAGGAATGGAGCGAGGGCAACCCGTATGACTTTGTACGGCGTACCCATCAATCTCGTAGACGGTGGCGGAATGGCGAGCAGAAGTACCTTGCGATTAAAAACCTCATGGAAGCAGCAGAGGCTTGGCAGGATCAGCCGCCCACACAGGCGCCCCGTGACAGAAATCCCATGGCATCAAATGGCCAAGAGGCCGCCACAAAGACCGCTGAACCCCTGCTGGATGGCCCGTCAGCCTCCCCACGGGTTTCTGCGGTGAGCCTGGCATTGGCGAATGCACGGAAACGAACTCCGGTTGTCTCTGTGAGCGCGAGGACGGATGCGGCGACCCTGGCGCCCGTCGTATCCCAAGTGACCACAGAAGATCGTTACCGGACGATCCTTCGTGAAGAAATCACCTCGGCGCTCCTTGGGCCCTTGCGTGACATGATCAAAGAGGAAATCAACCAACGTAAAGAGGAGAGTCCTCCGCCACGTACACGGTTGGTTCGCACCGAGACTCCGCAGCCGTCCCGCTCACCCTCACCCCCCCTCTGGACACAGCTCCCCACAGAATACGCTTACCCAATCTCTACCTCTGTTGAATCAAAAATGGACAGACAACGGCAGGGACTGGAAAGTTTGGTGAATCTAGAACCACAGACCAAATAGGGCAGGTGTGGAATAAAATCTGTTTGTATGCTACTACGAAAGAAGACGGTTTTGGGTAACCGTCTTTTCGTCTGCAATAAGGTGCCGGTCTTTCCCGGCTGTCAGCCCTTACGGGCCTAGTGACGCACACCGCTCAAGTATCAAACGGTGTGGCTCCCCTCGCCAATGTTGCAACGCAGCGTATTGCAACAGACCGTTTCGTAGTTACCCGAACCTTGTCTGCATCTGCTGCTTTCAGAGCTTGGAGTTGAGGAAGCGCCCCAAGGTGAGTATAGAACGCGCATTTCTTCCCAAGTCGCAACAACGCAATCGACCCGATCCCATCCCTGTCACGCTTCTCGGACAACTCGCCGTCGATAAAGTCTATCAAAGCCAAGGCCACGCCACGTCGCTTCTGTGGTTTGCGCTCCGGACAGCGTTATATGTCTCTCAAAATATAGGCAGTTTCGGCGTTATTACCCATCCACTCGATGACGAGATTCGCCGTTTCTACGCCCGATGGGGATTTCGGGAACTTCCTTTCGACCCACGCCGCGCCATGTTAGTGCGCATGGTGGATTTAGAGCTGAGCTTGAGAAGCGCAGCAGAAGACGACCAAAGGAAAGGTTCATTGTGAGGCACAGGAAGGGGTAGCGTTCCCACCCGATCACAGAAGGGGAGAGCAGCGAGGTGCGCTTGTACTTGAATGATTATTATAGGATCATTCTCTTACATACAGCCCACCCTCCCCAACCTGGTTCAAACCCGCATGATCTCTCCTGATGACGACGTTCCGGTATTTAACCGGATCCGCGAAATTCCCTACAATTACACGTCGTTCTCTGATCGCGAAATCGTGATCCGCTTCTTGGGCGAAGAGGGTTGGCAGATCCTAGAGCGTCTCCGATCGCAACGGGTGACAGGACGCTCGGCGCGGATGCTCTTCGAGGTGCTTGGGGATCTGTGGGTGATCACCCGAAACCCCTACATCCAAGACGACCTCATCGCCAATCCTCGGCGCTCAAAAGCACTCTTCGATGCGCTCTCGCACCGCTTAGAACAAATCGAGCACAGAGCACATGCCAACCCCTTGGCCAAAGCACTCGCAGATCGTGCCAGGCTCGCCAAAGACGACTATCAAGGCTGGATCAGTGCACAGGAGGCTTTACGTCGTCGTGCCTTGCGCCGCTTTGCTCGCATCACACGCAAAGACAATATTCGCTTTGATGGGTTTGCACGGGTCTCCCACGTCACCGACGCAACCGATTGGCGCGTAGAATACCCCTTTGTAGTCCTCATCCCCGACACCGAAACCGAAGTACGCGAGATGGTCGCCGCTTGTATCGAACTCGGACTCACGATCATTCCCCGAGGCGGCGGTACTGGCTATACCGGCGGAGGGATTCCCCTCTATCGGGAAACGGCCATCATCAACACCGAGAAACTCGATACCCTCGGCAGCATTGAGCACAAAGCCCTCCCAGGTGTGCATGGATCAGTCGCAACCATTCGCTGTGGGGCAGGGGTCGTGACCAAACGGGTGTCGGATACGGTCAGCACAGCGGGTTTGGTTTTTGCCATCGACCCCACGTCTTACAGTGCCTCGTGCATTGGCGGCAACATTGCGATGAATGCCGGTGGCAAAAAGGCCGTGCTGTGGGGCACAACCCTCGACAACCTCGCTTCGTGGCGGATGGTGACACCCTCCGCAGAATGGATCGAAGTCGAACGGATCGATCACAACCTCGGCAAGATTCACGAGCCTCCCGAAGCGGTTTTTCGTGTCACGACGTTTGGCGAGGATGGTTGCACCGTGGTGGGTGTGCCACGCATGTTGCGTATCCCCGCCGCCGAACTGCGCCGCCCTGGGCTTGGCAAAGACGTGACCAACAAAGCCCTCTTTGGTCTTCCTGGCGTCCAGAAAGAGGGGTGTGATGGCATCATTACGTCTGCGGTGTTTGTACTCCATCGGATGCCACGTTACACCCGCACCGTTTGTCTGGAGTTTTTTGATCCCGATTTGAACCTTGCTACCCCTGCGATCGTCGAGATCATCTCGGCCATTGAGAAGGTCGAGGGGGTATTCTTGGCGGGACTCGAACACCTCGACGAACGTTATCTGCGGGCCATTCGCTATACCACGAAGGCGGCCCGTTCCGTGTTGCCCAAAATGGTCTTACTCGGAGACATCACGGGCGACGAAGAGAGCCTTGTCGCGGAAATGGCTACCTTGGTGGTGGAGCTTGCGCGTGCACGCAACGCAGAGGGATTCGTCGCCATTGCACCGGATGCGCGTGCAAGCTTCTGGTCAGAGCGTGCCCGAACTGCGGCCATTGCTGCCCATACCAATGCGTTCAAAGTGAACGAGGATGTGGTCATCCCCCTGGAACGCCTGGGCGATTACAGTTTAGGCATTGAACGCATCAACATCGAGTATTCGATCCGCAACAAACTCGACATGCTTGCTGCGATACACGCGCTCCTCACCCCTGGCGACGGAGACGAAGAAATACGCCATCCCTTCGAGACAGACGAGTGCGTGGAGGAAAACCGCACCCTCTTGGATCAAAAATATACAGCGGCACAGGCCGTGGTATTGGCTGCACAGGCGCGATGGAATACGTGGATCCAAAACCTGGACGCGCTTGCAAGCGATTTTCCGCATCTTTCGGAGAACGTCACCGTCTCCCCCCACGATACGCTGTTTGCGTTGCTTCAACGGCGAGTTGTGCGTATCTCCTACCGCAGTGAGGTGAAGCGTCCGTTGTTGGAGATTTTTGGGGGAGACTCGTTTGAAGACGTTCGCCGCAGGATCGATACCTGCGGCCGCGAGGCACGATCGGGACGGCTTTTTGTGGCACTGCACATGCACGCGGGCGATGGCAACGTCCACACCAACATTCCTGTAAATTCCAATGACTACGCGATGCTGCACGAAGCAGAGCGGATCGTAGAGCGGATCATGGATCTTGCGCGGAATCTTGGGGGCGTGATTTCCGGCGAACATGGCATTGGTCTGACCAAAATGCGTTTCATGGATCCCTCACGGGTGGCGGAATTCGCGGCCTACAAAGCCGAAGTAGACCCCAAAGGACATTTTAATCGCGGCAAATTGTTGCCAGGATCGGGCTTGGCGAACGCCTACACGCCGAGCCTGCGGTTGGTGCAACAAGAGGCACTGATCCTCGAAGCCAGCGCCCTCGGTGCCCTCAACGCAGAGATCAAAGATTGTCTGCGCTGCGGAAAGTGCAAACCCGTCTGCACCACACACGTCCCGCGTGCGAACCTGCTCTACTCGCCACGCAACAAGATCCTGGCGACGGGTTTGGTCATCGAAGCTGTGCTGTACGAAGAACAAACCCGACGCGGCATTTCGCTTCGACACCTCGACGAACTCAACGATGTGGCGGATCACTGCACGGTCTGTCACCGTTGTCACCACCCCTGTCCAGTCAAGATCAACTTCGGGGAGGTCACGGTACACGCCCGTGCATTGCTGAAAGATCGGGGTCAACGTCGCTTTAGTCCGGGATCGGCGCTCTCGCAGACCTTTCTCAATGCGACGCACCCTGGCGTGGTCAAAGCCATGCGCTTTGGCATCGTGGAGGTGGGGTATCGTGTGCAGCGCCAGGCACATGCCCTGGTGCGGCGTTTTTTACACAAGAACGAACCACCCTCGGCGACCACCGGGACCACCGGTGTATCGCGCCAAGTGGTTCATTTTCTGCGTCAGCCTTTGCCCTCTCGACTGCCAAGACGAACGCCCCGATCGCTCCTGGGACTCGAAGACCGGACGATGATCCCAATTCTCCGCAACCCTGCGAAAACCTCGGTGGATGCGGAGGCTGTGTTTTATTTTCCAGGATGTGGTTCTGAGCGGTTGTTTGGCCAAGTAGAACTCGCTGTATTGGCCATGCTCTACGAGGTTGGCGTCCAAACGGTATTGCCGCCTGGGTACTTGTGTTGTGGGTATCCGCAGCGTTCTTCGGGAGACACGGCTCGTGGACAGGCCATCACCATGGCAAACCGCGTGCTCTTTCACCGCGTGGCCAATACCCTGAACTACCTCGATATCCGTACCGTGCTGGGTTCTTGCGGGACGTGTTTGGATCAGTTCTTGGAGTATGATCTGCCTCAAATCTTTCCTGGGTGTCGGGTGTTGGACATCCACGAGTACCTCATGGAAAAAGGCGTCAAGGCGACGGGCACCAGCGATACACGCTATCTGTACCATGATCCCTGTCACACGCCCTTTAAAATCCACCGAGGCACGACGGTACCCAAGGCGTTGATGGGTCAGCCCGTATCGTTGTCGGGTCGTTGTTGCGGGGAGTCGGGTACCTTTGCGGTTTCTCGTCCTGACATTGCCACCCAGGTACGCAGTCGCAAACAGGAAGAAATCTTACTCGGAGTGAAACAGTCGCCTCCTGGCAAGGTCAAATTGCTCACTTCCTGCCCTTCGTGTCAACAGGGGCTTTCTCGTTACCGCAAAGACGTGGGCGTAGAAACAGACTATTTGATCGTAGAGCTTTGCAATCGACAGTGGGGGCCAGGCTGGGAAGCACGTTTCGTCGAACGAGTACGCACAGAAGGCGGCATCGAACAAGTGCTGCTGTAGGAGGCGGTGCTACTTCGCAAGTCTACACCTGCCTTGTTCTTTGATAGGCGGGTTGCTGGTTGCAGGATGATGTGATAGGGTTACTATCGCGGTAGGATATTTGTATTCCATGCGTTCGATACATCTTTTGTTTCACTAAAAAAGGAACATATATGTCTCTCGTTGAAGAAGTAAATGCAAGAAGAAAAGAAATTCGTAGCGATGCATACGCCATGTCCATCAGTGAATGGGTTTCACTGTACGAACATAACGAGATTGATATACATCCAGAGTTCCAGCGATTCTATCGTTGGTGACGCCCAAAAGACGAATCTGATCGAATCATTGCTTCTAGGAATACCCATTCCACAAATATTTGTCAGCCAAAGGGCTGATGGTGTGTGGGATGTGATTGATGGCCTCCAACGATTATCTACAATATACCAGTTTATGGGTATTTTAAAAGATCACGACGGAAAAAACGTTAAACCGCTAATTCTTATGAAAGCGAAGTACCTCCCAAGTATGGAAGGCGTCATGTGGAATCACCTTGATAACCCGGAGAGATCATTGTCGCAGGATCTGCGATTAATCATCAAGAGATCAAAAATCAATGCAAGCATCATCTTAAAAGAAAGTGATGATAATACAAAATACGATTTGTTCCAAAGATTGAATACAGGAGGCTCTAATCTTAGTGCGCAAGAAGTCCGGAATTGCATGTTAATGATGCTGGATAAAACTTTCCATACATGGTTATCGGAGTTGTCAAAATTTGGACCATTTGATGAGTGCGTTTTTCTGAGCGAACACCTAATCGAAGAAGCATATGATCTAGAATTAGTATTGAGATTTGTTATCTTTTCACTCATTGACGAGAAAGATTTGAATAAATTAGGGGATATTGGCATTTTTGTGACGGATAATATGACGAAGATCGCTAAAGATATCGACTTCAACCGAGAAGAGTTTGGTGATTTATTTAGGAAAACATTCCAGTTATTGAATGACGAATTGGGCGAAGATCCTTTCAGAAGGTTTGATCCTGTAAAAAAGAAATTTGCCGGGAAATTTTTATTGTCACTCTTCGAGGTTGTGGCTTTTGGCGTTGCATGGAATCTGAAGCGTGGAATTGCTGTTACTGATGTAAGAAAGAAAGTGGAAATGTTGTCATCGAACAGAGAATATATGGATTTTTGTGGTGCTGGAGCGAATGCTGCTAGCAGAGTGAAACGCATGATCAAGCTTGGACGCAAGGTGTTTTCCGTATGAAGGTAATGACCAAGGAAATACTCTTCGATAGAATCGCTCAAGAACGTATATGGCGCATCAAGGAGATTGATGAATTAAGAAAACTTATCGCAACAAGAACAACCCCGTTTGAGAAGAAGAAGGTACTTTGTAGATCTGGCGTTGTGCTTCTATATGCACATTGGGAAGGGTTTGTAAAGAAGATAGGTACGTTATTTCTTGAGTATGTTGCATCTAGAAGACTCAGTCTTGGAGAGTTACGGACTAATTTCATAGCCATAATCACAAAACACAAGATTGGCCAACTCACCGAATCAAATAAATACTCTTCTTTTGGAGATATTGTAACATATCTAACCCAAGTTGCCACCTATGACCACCATCAGAATCCTTCCAAGAGGTAATGGATTAATGTAGCCTTATAGTAATCAATCTATTGGTTGCCGATG
>CAIJYR010000186.1 GCA_903824965.1 uncultured Thiotrichales bacterium | reverse complement strand
GTGGCAACTTGGGTTACTATAATCATCTCGTCCATTTTACTTCCCCATCGGCAACCAATAGATTGATTACTATAAGGCTACATTAATCCATTACCTCTTGGAAGGATTCTGATGGTGGTCATAGGTGGCAACTTGGGTTACGGAAGTGCGGCCACGGATCGGGAAAGTGCTCATGCACTCGCTGGAACATGGCTGGATCCACTACTTCGCCAGTTTCTATATTCACGAACCCTTCGCGTACTTGCTTAAGTTCTTTGCAGCGCGAATAGTCAGACAGTCGTTTCACCATGCCGTGGCTGCACGCGGCAATCACGGCGGCGTCCAGTGCATGGTGGCGATCGCTCTCGTCACGTACCTTGATCAAACGCCATCGGGCACGTAGGAATGCGGTCATTTGACCGCTCAGCACCACGCAGCGTTTGTTGTTACTGTCTTGATGAAGTTGTAGCGTTTGCTCAACGTAGTTCTTGAAAAATTTGCAGATATAGCGGGTATCGTTGAGATTCCGCTCGCGGAATTCCTCCGCTTCTTTTCTGCCGAAATCTTGGCGCAATAAGCGGCTACGTTTGGCGAGGCGGTATTGCTTGTTCCCCTCGACGAAGGCCACGAATGCTCGCCAGCGTGGGCTGTTCTCAGCACCCTCCAGATATTCGTAGGGTGTTTGGTTGCCCTTGTTGCGGTTTTCGTGGGTCAGCACCAAGACCTTGTTGTTCTTGCTGTCGTCGAAACTGCGTGAGTAGGGCAGGATGTGGTCAATCTCGACATAGTCTTGCTCAAGCAGGCGCTTGATGTCGATTGCCTGACCGGAATAGGCGCATTTGCACTGCTGTTCACAGTATAACCGCCACTTTAACCGCCACTTCTCGAAGTCTTTTCCTGTGGGTGTAATATCGAACTCCTTGGCGAACGTAGCCTTATCTTCTTCATTTTTTTTACGAAAATTCTTTTGTTCTTTCTCGATATCGTCTCGTTCTGTCTTGGGCCTCGATAAGTCCCGCGCCATTTCGATGTGTACTGCGTGTGGGCTGCCGTATTCACGAATGAGCGCGTTGACTACCTTACGTGCCTGGTTGAGCGCCCGCAGCACCACAGGGTTGCGTGGGATGTCCATTTTGTCGTTGAACACCATGCGTCCCTCCTTGTCACGCTTAGAGTAAAACGGTGGCAGGTATTGGTGTTTGCCTTCCTCCGTTGGCTGCAATTGGCTGTGGTGGTAGCCCGCCTGTGCGCAAGCCTCGTCGTAACGCAATCCATTCTCCATATGCGGTACGATCTTGCGTAGTGCCTTTTGCGAAAGGTTGCTGAATTTCTCGAAGCGGATGTCGAGCAGTGCAGCCACCATTTTCTCTGTATTCGGCAAGGCCAATTTTCGTAATTCGGCGGCGACCTCGTCATCCTCTTTGTATACGGTGAGCACCCATGCGATCTGATCGAGCGATTCCGGATCCCCAGTTAGCGCAGCGTATGACATTTTTTGCCATTCTGTTTCTAGTTTTGCATCCTTCAATGTTTTTTCTAGTTTGTGCCAGGCGGTGAGTTTGATGAGCGTTTCTTTTTCTTGATCTTTGGCCTTTCCAGCGAAATGAAACGAGTCGGTCAAACCTTCCTTTACCAATGCACTGCGTAGTTGTTTGTAGCTCAGGTCACTTTTCTGTCGGTAGGGCAGCGGCAAGGCAATGCGCCGCTCGTTTTCGTTCAGTGGGCGCGTTGTACCGGCCACCACGATGCGCAGGTTATTGAGGCGGGTCAGCCACACGTGGCGTTCGGCAGAGAAGCTGGACTTAGGGGCGCGGTATTCCGCTTCCTCAAAGGTGCACTTGCCAAGCATTTTTAATAAAGCATTTCCGGCCAGTGCTGGCTGCTGCGCCCAGAATAAACCGCTTTTTCTGTCGCCGTTGCCGAGGATTGCGCTTTCCAGTGCTGCACCTGCGTAGGGATTGTTAAATGCACGTTGCTTCTCGAAAAGTGTAGTCAGTTCATCACCAAGCAAAACGCGGGAGAGAGCATTGCTGTAGTCGCCCGACTTGTTGCGCTGTGCGTCGGGAGATTTTTTTAGCACCATCTCGGCTGCGCTGCGGTAGCCCTTCTCTTGCATTAGTTTTGCGGTGCCCGCGAGACCTTGTTTAACCTTGCCGCCTTCGCTCTTGGCATCGCCTTCTGCTGTTTTTTCTTCCGCACGGCTCACCCAGTGGAAGCCGCGATGTTTGCACAGGTGATAGAGAACGCGTGCCCATTCCTCCGCGTTCAGTGGGCGGTCGAGGGCCGCTACGCGCAATTGCCACAGGGATTGCGCAAAGGGTTGTTGGTTTTTGAAGAGACCAGCATCTGAGATAAGACCCTCGCGTTTCAGCAGCCTTGCCAACTTGGCGAGACGCCAAACCCTGCGACGCAAACGTCGGCGTATGAGTCGCGCCGTGCGTCGCACCAAGTTGAGGGAGTCGCCTTTTCTGGGGGTTTCCGCCTTGTCGAAGGCGCGTACACCGAGGTTGATGATGCGGCTCTCGCTGAGTACGGCCCACCCAACGGAGGCAATACCGATGTCCAGTCCAAAAAAAAGTGGGCCAAGATTATTCTGCTTGCCTGACATAGTGTTTTCCTCGATAATGGGGTCGTTGTAGCTCATCCGGGGTGAGAGCCGTTGCTACAATAAGATAGGGTCGCAAGACCCGACGTATCCACGAGCCCGGCAGCGATGTCGGGTTCTGTCTTTTCAGCAATGCCCTTCTGACCGCACATGGCGTCGATCCTCAGTATTTTCCAATCCTGACATGAGCCTGAACGAAGGTGGTCTGTGACAGGGAAGTCGCCATTTTTCGCGATACCCGACTGGGACATCCCAGTCGCCGTCGGGAGCGAAAAATTGGCGACATG
>CAIJYR010000185.1 GCA_903824965.1 uncultured Thiotrichales bacterium | reverse complement strand
CGCCATTTTTCGCGATACCCGACTGGGACATCCCAGTCGCCGTCGGGAGCGAAAAATTGGCGACATGCCGTGCCTTCGGCGCCCGCGCCGCCCTGCGTCCGCCACGACTCGCCACTTCGCTGGCTCGCCATGGCTCCCACCAAGGGCTTTACGCCGTGCTCGGTTGCCTTACGTTTTGTCTCAGCCCGCGATACGGCTGCGGACATCGACAAAACGTACGGCCCTCACGGCTACGCGGGGCTCGTCGCACTACGCTTCGCTCCATGTGCTCCTCGGGAGCACAGCCCTATTCGATCCGAGAAAATAGCAACAAGTATCAAGACAATATGAACGATACAAATCAATCAGCAGGAAAAACCTATTCAAGTCGTGAAAATAGTCGCTATCGTGGAAACGCCATCGGAAATGCTCAGAATCTTCTCATTAGAAATATCCTCAGTAATCTTGGGATCGAGCGATTTAATGAGAGTGATTGGATCGCCACAAAGAATTATTTCTCCGACAGGTGCGCCTATTGTGGTATTGAAGCGCCATTGCAAATGGATCATGCAATACCCATCAACAAAGATAGTCTCGGAGAGCACAGGATCGGGAACATTGTGCCGAGCTGCAGTGAGTGTAATCGCAAGAAACATGGGATGGATTCCAGAGAGTTTCTGGGCGAGAATAAGGAAGCTATCAGAAAGATAGAAGAATACATGAAAAGCAGAAATTATGTTCCGCTTGGAGATAATGTGAAAATAAAAAAGATTCTGAAGATTGCACACACAGATGTTGCAGATCTCGCAACGAGATATATAGAAATACTCAACATGCTCTTACCTCTGGATGCAAACGATGAAAGTGATGCTTAGCGACCAAGCATGATGAGTTCTTTTGTGCAAACTCGGAGATTCAGAGAGCGGATGGGGGGAGGTTGATCTTTCTGATTGATCTTCGTGGTTCTCCGAGGCAAGGACAAGTCAAAACCAGCCCCTTTTTTCCTTTTAATACTCAGTCAAAACAGTACAAAATAACTCTAATGGGATCTATAATGGTTCCTACCCTCTGTGCGGCAAAGACTGACCAGAGAGGATCATCCGCTCACCGCCGTGCAACACTACGCCATGGCTAGATGGTACCCAACCAAACCGGAGAAAACCAAATGAAGCCGCAATTTGCAACCATGATCTTGACCCTTGTTGCCGCTGGTTCTGCATTTGCAGCACCAGAGACGTTCATCATCGACAGCAACCATACATTGCCTCGTTTTTCGTATAGCCATTTTGGGTATTCTACGCAAGTCTCTCGTTTCGACAAAACAACGGGCAAAATTATCTACGACAAGGATGCTAAGACAGGTTCCGTCGACATTGTGATTGACATGAAATCGGTCGATACGGGTACATTGCTCACGCAACATATTCATGGTGAGGATTTCTTTGATACCGCGAAATACCCTACAGCAACCTTCACGTCCACGAAAGTGATCTTTCAGGGTAATAAACCTGTCGAGGTTGATGGGAATCTCACGATCAAAGGAATCACCAAACCTGTTACCCTAACGGTGAGTTCTTTTCAGGCGATGCCTCATCCGATGATGAAGAAAGACGCAATTGGTGCCAATGCGACCGTGACGGTGAAACGTTCTGATTTTAATGCTGGGAAATATGCCCCCTACGTCAGTGATGAGGTCACAATCGACATTGCCGTGGAGGCGATAAAAGAATAGAATGTGTACAAGGTGGCTATTTCTTAGGTAGGTTCTGGGGTATCAAATCGGGTTGTAGGCCACCCAATGCACGCATCCAGGGTTTATCAACCCCGTGGGGTAGCTGTTTGGTGGCTTCCTCGGCTTTGCGTTGATTCTCATAGACCCCGAATAGCAGCACATACCAATCGTGACCGTTGCGCCGCGTGTGGGCAATGATCGCCTTTTCAGGATTGATCCCCCAGTGGCGTATAAACTCCTGTACCGGCTCCTCCGCATTTCCACTCATGAGTTGCAAGGTATAGTGCGTCGGGGGTTGCGCCCGTAACCACTCGTTACCGTGCAGGTCACTGGTGGCGGCGACAGGAGGGGTTGGGGGTAGTACCGTGGCTACCGTGGTCGGGACTGCCGTGGTCGGAAGGGGTTGTGCGACTTTCGGCGTGGGGGTTGCAGCAACCTCTGGGTGCACTACGGGCGTGTTGGGTTCTGTCTTGGGCACCGAGGGTACCAAGGTTGCCTCTGGGTGTGCGATTGGCGGGAGCGGTTCGCTCTTCGGCACGGGTGGTGCTTCTGTGTGCGGAATAGCCAGGCTGGAGCGGTTCGTGGGCAGTGCAAGCGGCGGCGCAGTCGCAACGATCGTCAAGGGTGCAGCAGCGGAAGGGGCGCTTTCGGGACGAGCGGGTGCCTCTGCCAGGACAGTTTCTGGGCGATGAACCGGCGGAGGTGCAAGGGTGGAGAGGTTCGTGGGCACCTGGATCGGCGGCTTTTTCTGCGGCCACGAGATCAAGAGAATGCAGACACCCAAAATACCCAGTATCGGCCACGACCACTGCGAACGAACCACCTGACGGAATGTCTCTGTAAGAGGATCAAAGCGCCTGCTCACACCCTGTGTCGCCGATGCCGTCGGTACCGCCGATGGCACTGGTTTTGGCGTGGCCGTCTTGGGGGTGTGAGCCACTGCTGTAGCGCCGAGCAACGTTTGTGCACGACTGACCAGCGCACCTGGCCAACCCCCGGCCCCTTGATGGACTTGTTGGAGGGACGCTGGCAAAAGTGCCGGGTGTGTGTGAATCCCCAGTGCTGCAAAGCGACTACGGACAAAGCGGGCGCTGTCCTCCTCCGAGAAAGGCAGCAGTTCAAAAACACGGGGCATTGGGAGTGTCGACGCCACCATGGGAGCAATGCGCTGTGCCAAGCGTGGTGTACCTGCAAGCAACACACGGACTTGTCCTCCCCCTGGTTCGGGAGACGGGGTGAGCAACACTTGCAACACGACATCGGCCAGGGTGTCGGCATCATCCACCAGCATCACCGCCCCCATCGCGCTCTCCAATCTACCCGTGGCCAGTGCCGCAGTGAACTGGCGCTGCACCTCGTCCAACAGGGGGTCGACCTCCAGTTCTGGATAACCCACCAACCGCGCGGTGGGTTGGAGGTGTGCTAGGTGTTTCTGAAGCTGCTGTAAGAGGGTCGTTTTGCCCGCACCTGTGGGGCCAATCAGGATCAACGGTGAATGCCCGTAGGATAGTAGGGTACGCAGCAAATCCAACCGCTGAACGCGGCCCTTTTCCTGGAAAAAATCCGTGTGTACAACGGACGTTGCTTGGCCTTCTCCCTTGTGGGGAGGGTTGGTGCGGGTCGATGTACGGAGTGCTGCCATAGACACCGGCTGCCTCTATGAGTAGTAAACCCCTTCCTCCAGTATGGGAAGGAGGTGCTGGACTAAGGATGGGATTGATCTTGTGGTGCCTGCTCTTCAGGAAGCCAGCGAGATCACAATGCAAGATCAAGATGCAAGATCAACACCACCTCCCAGCGAACTCAGATGCTTGGATCGAGCACCCGCTTGTATTCCAGGATGGCATAGCGATCGGTCATGCCAGCAATGTAATCGCCGACGGCCTGTGCACGACCGGTCACGCCTGCACTGTCCTCCCGTTCTTGGAGATCCAGTAGTGCTTGGGGTGGCAGCAAATAGGGATCTGCCAGGAAAGCGTCGAACAAAGCGCCAATCAATCGACCCACCTTGGCGGCGGTGCGGCGGATCTGGTAATGCCCATAGAGTGCCACCCGCAAAAATTGTTTGAGTTCGTGGTTTTGTTTGACCATGCTGGGCGAAAAACCGATGAGTGGCTCTGCCTGTTGCCGGACTTCCTCCGATCCTAGGGGATTCACGCGCTGTAGGCGGGCTGCACTCGCTTCTGTGAGATCAACAATCTGGCGGTTGACCATCCGCCGCACCACCTCGTGAATGACACGCCGCTCCGGTAGGTTGGCATAAAGGCGGACGACCTCCTCGTAGGGTTCCCGAAAGAGCATCACTTCACGCAGTTGCTGAAGCGTGATCAAACCAGAGCGCAGGCCATCATCGGCATCATGACAGTGGTACGCGATCTCGTCGGCAAGGTTCGCAACCTGCGCCTCTAGAGAGGGTTGCCCTCCCTCCAAAAAACGCCGACCCACCGCACCCAAGGCTGCTGCATGGGCGAGACTGCAATGTTTGAGAATGCCTTCACGACTCTCAAAGGTGAGGTTCAGTCCACGGAAAGAAGCATAGCGTTCTTCGAGTTCATCCACCACGCGCAGGGCTTGTAGGTTATGCTCAAAGCCTCCATGGTCTTTCAGGCAGACATCGAGTGCATCCTGACCCGCATGACCGAAGGGAGCGTGTCCCAGATCGTGCGCAAGCGCAATGGTCTCAACGAGGTCTTCGTGGAGCGAGAGGATCCGTGCAATGGTGCGCCCAATCTGTGCCACCTCCAGCGAGTGCGTGAGGCGGGTACGGTAGAGATCACCCGAATGGTTGACAAAAACCTGTGTTTTATACTCCAACCGCCGAAAAGACGTGGAGTGCACAATGCGATCCCGATCGCGTTGGTACTCGCCGCGCAAACCCGGGGAGGGTTCAGGGTAGCGTCGGCCCCGTGATTGGTGTTCGTGGGATGCGTAGAGGGCAAGGGACATGACTGGCTGTCGGCGCTGAGAAGAAAAGAGAGAAGGATCTTGGCATAGTACCTGAGTTATTCACGTTTTCACCTCCCGTTCTGGTGCTTCTTTTATTTTGGCGACGCTATCGCTATGCTGTCGCTGTAGTCTGGGTGTCTGCAATACTGTACTAATTTGGTCGGGCGATTGGGTCGGGCGATTAGGCGCGGAGCAGCCAATACTTTACTGGTGCACTCGGATTAAAGCATTGTGTAGCGTTCTCTCGGAAAATCGAATCCGAAAATCGAATCCGAAAATCGAAACATTGTGTGGGAAACCCGTTAAAATGGCCGACTTGCCCAGGCTCCCTATATATTGCCCATCGACTGCCATGGGTAGGAGGGGGTTCCAAGTGCGAACGCAGAGCAAGAACCCCACGCCTAAAGGCGGGGTGTGACTACGAAACGTTCTGCTGCCATACGCTGCGTTGCAACCTGGCAGCGATGGGAGCTACACCGATCAGTAATTGAGTGGTGTGTGTCACTAGGCCCGTAAGGGCTGACAGCCGGGAAAGACCGACACCTTATACCGACGGTTAAAAACCGTCCCCTTTCGCCCTCAAAGGGCGTGGATTGAAACAAACGGAGACATTGAGATGACGGCTGTTATCGCAACCAACCAGACCATCCTGGTCGTGGGTGGCGGCATTAGTGGCATAACTGCGGCATTGGAAGCCGCCGAGTGTGGTAAACAGGTCGTCCTGATAGAGAAAAACCCCTCCCTGGGTGGGCGGGTGAGTCAGCTCTATAAGTACTTCCCGAAGCTGTGCTTCCCCACTTGTGGGTTGGAAATCAACCTGCGCCGGATCAAAGCCAACCGCAATATCCACCTGTTGACCCAAGCCGAGGTAGAACAGGTAAGCGGCGTCCCTGGTGACTTGAGCGTCACGATACGCCTCCGTCCACGCTATGTGACCGAAGCCTGCACAGCCTGTGGCGACTGCGCCAAAGCTGTGATCGCTGAGTTTGATGACGAATTCAACTACGGCAGGAAGCGTCGCAAGGGTGCCTATTTGCCCTTTAACCTTGCCTATCCCCAGCGTTATGTCATGGACGCACGCATGATCGGCACAGACGATGCGAAGGCAGCGCAAGCGGCCTGCAAAGCCAATGCCATCGATCTGGATATGCAGGAAGAGGTCATCACCCTCAAGGTGGGTGCAGTGATTTGGGCAACGGGCTGGAAACCCTACGATGCTGCGAAGATTCAGCCTTATGGGTACGATCGGTTCCAGAACGTGATCACGAGCGTTGAGTTTGAACGGATGCTCGATCCTTTTGGCCCGACCAACGGCCAGATCCGCCGTCCCTCGGATGGTGCGGTTCCGAAGAATGTCGCGTTTATTCAGTGTGCTGGGTCACGTGATCGCAACCACCTGCAGCACTGCTCGCGGGTGTGCTGCATGGCGACTCTGAAGCAAACGACCTACGTCCGCGAACAACTCGGTGATGCAGCCCGTTCCAGTGTGTATTACATCGATATTCGCGCCATTGATCGTATTGACGATTTCCACCGTCGCGTGAAAGAAGATGCCAATGTGACCTTCATCAAGTCCAAGGTGGCCTCGATTACCAAAGACGGCGCGACGGGTGATGTCTTCTTGCATGGCAACGATCTCGAAAAGCCAGGCGTTGGTAGCGACATGCGCTACAAGAACCGTCACGATCTCGTTGTGCTCGCGGTTGGTATGGAGCCGAGCGTCTCAGCAGCGTGGCTTCCGACGAATCCCCATGGCTTCCTCGAAGGCAATCCCAGTACTGGGATCTTCGGTGCGGGTGTCTCCTCGGAGGCATTGGATGTGAACCGTGCGGTGCAAAACGCGACCGCCGCAGCACTGCGGGCGATTCAAGTGGTCAACCGCGTGGCAGGAGTAGAGGGTTAACCCATGGCAGACATTATTAAAATCGGCGCATACCTCTGTAAAGGATGCGGCCTCGGTGAGCGGCTCAATATCGGTGCCCTAGAGAATGCCGCCAAACGGGCAGGCAAGGCCAGTGTGGTTCGCTCCCACGGTTTCCTGTGTAATCAGGAAGGGGTGGAACTGATCAAGGCCGATATCGAAAAAGAAGGCGTCACACGTGTGGTGATCGCGGCGTGTTCGCGGCGTGCCAAAACGGAGGCATTTCGATTCGATGAGGTAGCCGTTTCGCGTGCTAACCTGCGCGAAGGGGTAATCTGGATCCGTCCAGACACCAAAGAGGCCAAAGAAACGACCCAGGAAATGGCGGAAGATTACGTTCGCATGGCCTGTGCCGAGGTACGGCGGATGACCCTCCCCACGGCCAATCCCAAGGCGGCGTTGAACCGTCGGATCTTGGTGGTGGGCGGCGGTATCAGCGGCATGACGGCGGCACTGGAAGCGTCTCAGGCGGGCTATGGGGTCACGATCGTAGAAAAGACGGATCGCCTTGGTGGTTGGGCGGGTCGGCTCTACAAGCGGGTGGCGGATCGCTATCCGTTTGCCGATCCTGCAGACACTGGCGTTGCCGACATGGTCAAGGCAATCCAGTCCGATGCCAAGATTACCGTTCATCTGAACGCTCTTGTGAGCCGCACCAGCGGTGCCCCGGGTCGCTTTGAGGTGGAGATCACAAGCGGGGGTGCTGCGACGAACGAGACGTTTGGTAGCATCATCCAAGCCTCTGGGTTCACGCGCTACGATCTCGCCAACCTGCCAGAGATGGGAGGCGGAACGCTCAAGGACGTGGTGGATCAGGCGGGTCTCGAAGAACTCGCGCTCGCAGCAGCGGGTGGGCCGATCAAACGTCCTTCGGATGGCCGTGAGGTTCGCAGTGTGATCTTTGTGCAGTGCGCAGGACAGCGTTCTGAAAAACCGGGTCATCTGCCCTATTGCTCTGGTTTTTGCTGTACGACCTCGATCAAGCAGGCGATGTATTTCAAAGATCGCAATCCCGAAATCGATACAGTCGTTCTGTTTAGCGACTTGCGTACCCCTGGGGCGGGTGGCGAGGACTTCTATCGGAACGGTCAACGCAAGGGCGTGACCTTTGCAAAGGGTTCTGTTCGCGCCGTCGTACAGGGGGAGGCAGGCCCGGTGGTACAGTTCCAAGACGAGATTCTGAATGATTCGGTCAGTATGCCGGTCGATTTGGTGGTCTTGGCAACGGGTCAAGTAGCGAACGCGGGCGTGAACATCGAAAATGCACCCGAGAGCGCAGAGAGCGTCCAAAAGGTCTCCATCCTGAACCTGACCTACCGTCAGGGGCCGGACGTTCCGCAGCTCAAGCATGGATTTTCGGATTCTCACTTCATCTGTTTCCCCTACGAGACTCGTCGTACGGGCATTTATACCGCTGGGCCTGTGCGCCGTCCGATGGACATTGCGCAAGCCATGGAAGACGCAACAGGAGCCACCCTCAAGGCGATTCAGACACTCGAAAACGCCGGGCTTGGACGTGCTGCACATCCTCGCGTGGGGGATCTGTCTTTCCCGACTTTCCGGCGCGAAGGCTGTACCCAGTGCAAGCGTTGCACGGTGGAGTGTCCCTTTGGTGCCATTGATGAGGACGAACAGCGTTATCCGCAGTTCAACGAGGCGCGTTGTCGCCGTTGTGGAACCTGCATGGGTGCGTGTCCGGTACGGGTGATCTCGTTTGAGAATTATTCGGTCGAAACAGTGGGGCAACAAGTCAAATCGTTGGAGATCCCTGACGAATTTTCTGGAAAACCGCGTGTGTTGATTTTTGCATGTGAAAATGATGCCTATCCAGCCCTGGACATGGCCGCCCAGAATCGCCTTGAATACAGCGCGTATGTGCGTGTGATTCCTGTACGCTGTTTGGGTTCGGTCAATACCATCTGGCTCAATGACGCGCTAAACAATGGATACGATGGCGTGATGTTGATGGGATGCCAGAAAGGTGAAAATTACCAGTGTCACTTTGTGAAGGGATCCGAGATGGCGTATTACCGGATGAGCAAAATCGGTGACACCCTCAAGGGCATGAACTTGGATACGGAGCGAGTTACCACCTACGAGGTGGCCATCACTGACATCCATCGTATACCCAAGCTCATTAACGATTATATTGCCATGATCGAAAAGATCGGCCCCAGCCCCTTCAAGGGCTTCTAGGAGAAGCACATGAGCAATCCGAATCAGACGATACCGGGACAGTATCGTGGAAATTTCTTACGGGAAGTGGAGGCCAACGTCGAGGAAGGGGAATGGGTCAAGATGTGTATGCAGTGCGGGGTGTGTGCGGGTTCGTGTCCGCTAGGCCCGTATTGGGACTATCCACCCCAGCAGATCTTTATGATGATCCGCGCCGGAAAGCGTGAAGAGGTGCTTTCGTCCACGTCGATGTGGATGTGTACCTCTTGTTATAACTGCATGGTGCGTTGTCCGCGTGAATTGCCCATCACCCATATCATGCATGGGTTGGCTACCTATGCAAAACGCATTGGCAAGGCACCGCAGACTCCGATTACACCGCGTTTCGCCCAAAAGTTCTGGGACAACCTCACGGTAACGGGGCGTGTGAATGAACTGAAACTTGGGCTTGCCCTGTATTTCATCAATGGCATTGGAGAGGGTATCCAAACCGCGATGAAAATGCAGGACATTGGGCTTGGAATGCTCAAAACGAAGCGCATGAGCCCCTTTGAGATTCTGGGTGGGCATGGAATCAAGGACAAGGCTGGTTTCCGTGCCATGCTGAAGAAGGCCGAGGAGATCGAATTGGCGAAGATCGCCAAAAACCAAGTGGCAGGAGTCTGATGATGGCCAAGAGAGATTATTCTTTTTATCCGGGGTGCTCTTCTCAAAAGGGTGCTTCGGCGTCTAATTGTACGACTTCCATCAATGCGATCTGCGATGTATTGAAGATTCAACTCAACGAGATCCCTGATTGGAATTGTTGTTCGGCGTCGATTGGCTATGCGGGCGGGGGAGAATTGCCACGGCTGACCTTGTCTGCACGCAACCTGGCTCTCTCGGAGCAGCACAATCCCGGCCAGGATGTCGTGGCTACGTGTGCGGCTTGTTGGCTTGCTACCCGTGAAACCACAGAGCGTCTCGCGCATGACGATCAACTCTTCACGGAAACCAAAATAGCACTCAAGGAAGCCGGTCTCACTCTCCAAAACAAGACACCTGTACGTCATTTCGTCGAGGTGTTGATCGAGGATGTGGGGTACGATGCGCTCAAAGCCGCCGTCAAAAAGCCGCTCACAGGCATCAAGATTGCGAGCTATGTGGGTTGTCAAACCAATCGCCCGTTTGGGATTGCAGGAGAGTCGTTTGAAAATCCGCTCTACCTGGACAAACTGACCGAAGCAATGGGCGCCACGGCACTCAAGGACTACGATAAGAAAGTGGCATGCTGCGGCGGTGCATTGGCTTTCTCCGAGCCAGAGAAGAGCCAGGATCTCATCAAAGACATCCTGCAAGCAGCCTATGATGTTGGGGCCGATATGATCGTCACGCCCTGCCCTGTGTGTCAGATGAATGTGGAGGTTTATCAGGGCTTGATCAATCAGCGTCATGGGACAAACTTCAATATGCCCGTGGTGTATTATTCAACCCTGATGGCAGTGGCTTACGGTAAATCGGCCAGTGAGTCTGGTTTGGATGGACAGGTAATTCGAGCCAAACAGTTGGATGCATTGGCTGGGCGGTAGTATCGCTCTGTAAAAAAGCTCCGGCCATGGCAACAAGGTCGGAGCTTTTCTACTGCTGGACAGACACAGTCAACCACCCCCGCCTCAAGGCGGGGGCTTGTGAAAGCAAGCCTGGGGTTGACCAGCCTAAGCCACAGAGCACCGTGGCTGCGTTGCAACCTTGGCGAGGGGAGCGGGGCCGTAAGGTTCCCGTTACTAGGCCCGTAAGGGCTGACAGTCGGGAAAGACCGGCACCTTTAAGTACGGACGAAAAGACGGCTACCTAAAACCGTCTCCTTTCATCCCAGCTCTGAAGGGCAGGGTTTCTCGGAGACATTGATGAAACCATTCATCTGGGATAAGCAATACGAGACTGGCTTAGAGAAAATCGATCTTCAGCATCTCCAATTGGTTGACCAGATCAACGCAATAGCTTCACTGTTGTCCACTCCAAAAGACGCTCATGAAGGAGACCTCACACGAACCGTTGAGGCTTTGTTTGAATATACCAAGTTTCATTTCGGGGAAGAAGAAGAACTGATGAAAGCGAATGGGGTCCATCCCCACTTTATCGAATTTCATCAACTGCAACATGCCAGCTTTGTCGAAGAACTCAATACATACAGCAGTAGTGTACAAACAGGTGCGCCGGATCTGCAACGTCTCATGACGTACCTCGTCAACTGGTTGGCGTATCATATCTTAGGGATTGATCATACGTTGGCCAAACAGATTACTCTGATGCAGTCGGGGAGCACCCCTGGAGAAGCTTATCTTTCTAGTATGCAAAGCATGGCGGAAAAGCATACGCTTGATCCATTTCTACGTGCGCTGGATGGACTTTTCAGAGAAGTATGTCGACGGAATCAGGAATTGTCTGTGCTGAATCAATCACTCGAATCAAAGGTTGCAGAAAGAACGCTTGCATTAAGAAATGCCAACGAACAATTAGAACACATGGCTTTTACAGATACCCTCACAGGCATCCCCAACCGCCGTTATATCATCTTCAGATTGGAAAGAGCCTTTGAACACTCTGTCCAATCTCACGCCCCCCTTTCGTGCTTACTGATTGACGCAGACGACTTCAAGATCATTAATGATACCTACGGACACGATGCTGGAGACAAAGTCATTCGGGTCTTGGCAAAGGAGCTAGAGGGTGCAGTCAGAACCGATGATATTGTGGGGAGGTTAGGAGGGGATGAGTTTTTCATTATTCTTCCCAGTACGGATCTGCCAGGTGCTATGCATATTGCAGAATACGTAAGACAGACCATTTCTGTGCTCTGTGTTCCGGTTGGTGGTGGTGAATGGAGAGGTAGTGTGAGTATTGGCGTAGCGTCGCGAAATGAGAACATAAGAAATTACAATGAACTCATTACGCTAGCTGATAAGGGCGTGTATCTTTCTAAAGCGCACAATCGTAATTGTGTTTCCGTTGCGGAATAAGCAAATCTCAGAATACAGAATCCGTTGGGCTTTTAGATCGCCCCTCTCCTGAAAGGAGAGGGGTTGGGGAGAGGTAGTCTTCTGGATTTGACGTTGCTTGATTTGGATTAATGGTTAATCTTGTTGTTGATTAGCCTGTTGTTGATCAATCTTGTTCTTGTTATTCTTACTTAAAAAGAAGAAAAAGAAATAACAAATCATGTAATAGAACAAGTCAAGAACAGCCTCCCCCCCTATCCAACCCCTCCCCTCGCGGGGCGAGCTGAAAGCTAAAACCACATTCTTTAGTGGGTTGATTTTGCGGCGTTGCACAGGCCAATAAAGTTTACAAAACTCGCATAATTACCGTTTTCCTCCATACCATGTAACACGGGTTTTCCGCGTAACACGAGGCTACCGCGATTCTTGTCCCACTGATAATCAAACGAAGATACTTTTTCAGGGCCAGCATGTGCACCATCGATCAGGTGACGAACCGTTACCGTCCCTTCGTGAACCTGGATATCGGGTGTGGACTCAAAAAAGTTGATGTCTGGATAGAAACGTTCAAAATCATTCTTGACTGTCTCTTCCTGTAGTATCGTCAAGAGCGTTACCTTATTGTTTCTTAGAGCATAGAGATAAACGTGTTGGGTGTAAAAGTTGCCAGCCATGTCTCCTGTTGCGATGGAGACAACCGCTTGCTCTGTATTGTTTCCGATGATATCACCGTATTGTATGCTGGTGACTAAGGCACAGTCACCACTGCTGTCGTCGGTTTTCTTAACGTATTTAGCATTCTGTACATGAATCTGTTTTGTGTCTTCGAAGCCAAAAGCACTACTCTCATCACGAAATACAAAGTTTCCAAAATCAGTCTCTCGGATGCTGTGAACAGTTCCTACAACATCTTCCACGCTACTGGCGTGTAGAGCGAATGGGAGAGATTTGTTCCCATTGGCATTCTGCCAAACACCCGTGATCTCGTTGCGATCTCCTGAGAGGGTACCTACAAAGGTAGCCGTTGTGTTTCCTTTTCCATCCAACTCTTGGAGAGTGATCTTGCCATTTTGTAATGACCCGTTCAACGAAATTGGTTTCCCGAATTTATCGTAGGAGTAGGTGCCTGACAGAATACTCGCGTTTATAGTCATGGACATATGTAACCCAAGTTGCCACCTATCAGGCGACGAAGACCGCATAAGAAATATGATATTTCAGGCTGCGAATTGAAAGCTGTGAGCCAGGACAAACAGAAATGCTTTTAATTCAAAACCAGCACTGGTAACTGCATGAATCG